>CAZGNL010000025.1:0-40073 GCA_964527475.1 uncultured Syntrophaceae bacterium | reverse complement strand
AAGCGATCAATCGTCTGCGCAAACGTGCGGAAACGAATCCCCGTCTTGCGGCAGAAGTTGAGAGGGTAACAGAAGACCTGGCACAAATACAAATATGTCAAGCCTGACCCCGTTCCCATTGGAGGAGAGCGGTCCTTTCTTTGACATGGAGTACTGAAAGAAGCTCTTTCACGGATTCAAGCCTGCATTCAGAACTATCGACTGACCGAATCGATCCGATTGCTGCATAGCTGAGAGCCGAATTGGGCACACGAGCACGCTAATGGTGGCTTTGACTTCTCTTTCCGGAAACTATGATCGCGCCGCTTTGTAGGTGAAGGCTCACGCTCAGTATGGTCGTTGAGAAGAAGGCCGAAGGTATGGTAAATTCAAATCCTACAAAGACAGCCACCGATCCGGAATAAGGATTGGAATTGGGAGCCTTGGGCTACTATCAGAAACGCAGCGGCCCTGATCAGGAGGTCAAAACCAATTGGTAGGCTGTTCAAACGAACTGGAGGAACTTCAAAATGGAACACCAAGTCTTTCGTAGGCGGCTAACCGTCGTGTTTCTGTTGCTGCCACTCATAATGATCAGCAGTGTTCTCCCAAGCGAGGCTGCTGATTCCAAACGTCGGCCCAATTTCCTGCTCGTTGTGGCCGACGATATGGGCTGGACCGACCTGGGATGCTGGGGGAGCGAGATTCAGACACCAAACTTGGATTCTTTGGCAGAGAATGGTGTCAGATTTACTGATTTCCACGTCTCCGTCAGTTGCTCTCCGACCCGTTCTATGCTGCTCTCTGGAACAGATAATCACATAGCGGGTCTTGGCACTATGCGCGAATTACTTACGCCCGAGCAAAAAGGGAAACCCGGCTACGAAGGTTACTTGAACAATCATGTCGTATCATTGGCCGAAGTTCTTAGGCAAGCGGGCTACCATACCTATATGGGGGGGAAGTGGCATCTGGGGCACGAGCCCGAGAGCATTCCCCATTCCCGCGGGTTTGAGCGTACGTATAGCCTCATGTATGGGGGCGCAAGTCATTGGCACGACATGGCTGGACTGTTTGAAGCCGATCACCCGGCCAAATATACCATGGACGGCAAATTCCTCAAGAAGCTGCCGGCCGACTTTTACTCCAGTCGGAGTTATACCGATTTTCTCATGAGCGCAATACGGGAGAATCGGGGAGACGGCAAGCCGTTCCTGGCCTATCTTGCGTTTACCGCTCCCCACGATCCCGTGCACGTTCCCGAGCCCTGGCTCAGCAAATATCGTGGTCGATATGACGACGGATACGAGGTCCTCAAAGAAAGGCGAGCCGACGCCGCAAAGCGCCTGAGCTTGGTGTCCAAAGCAGCCAGGAACCCCAAACCGCACCCCAATGTCAAACCATGGAGGTCGCTGGACGCAAAGGAGAAAGCCTTGTCGGTGCGGAGTATGGAGGTCTACGCCGGCATGGTGGACAATATGGATTACCATTTTGGCCGGATAGTAAATTTTCTCAAGGATATCGGCGAGTACGACAACACGGTAATAATTTTCTTCTCCGACAACGGAGCCAACCCGTTTTTAAGTGAAGACTACCCAAACAATAAGGAATCCGGTTTTCTTGATCGTTTTGACGATAACCTTGAGAATATCGGTCATCCGGGCTCCAATGTCGCTTACGGTACGGGTTGGGCGTCGGCCGGCTCCGGCCCTCTCGATTATTTCAAGATGACCGTCGGCGAGGGAGGCATTCGGAGTCCCCTCATCGTCTCCGGACCCGGAGTCAAAGGCGGTCGCACTTTCGGTTCTTTTGCATATGTCACGGATATCATGCCCACGATCCTTCAGATGGCAGGCATACAGCATCCCGGGAAGTTCAAGGGAAAGGATGTGGAGCCAATGAAGGGTCGGTCCTTGGTAGGCGTGCTGTCGGGATCCGATAAAGGGTCCTACGGTCCGGACGAGCTCATCGGCGGGGAAATGGGGGACGGTCGATGGATGCGGAAAGGCGACTACAAGGCCGTTCTGGTTGCCAAGCCTTTTGGACCAGCGGTCTGGGAACTCTATGACGTGGCAAAGGATCCCGGTGAGACTAAAGACCTTTCCAAAGAGAGACCGAAGATCTTGAAAGAGCTGCAGGAGGCTTGGAGCAAATATGCCAAGGATGTCGGTGTGATCATTCCGAAGTAGAGAACCACTTAGGCGAGCTTGTTCATGGTATTGGGATGGTGCAGGTCAACTGCACCATCCCTTCGATATCTTCTCCCCCACTCTCCGCATTCTCGCCTAATTCACTGACGGAGTGCCCTACGCTGCCATTGCATCCCATCCTCAGCCACCCTGATTGAGGGAGAGCGGAGCCCTTTTGGATTCGCGGCTGGAAAAGGGCTTCTTCATGGAACCAAGCCTGCTTTCAGGACCTGGCACCGACCGACGTGCCGAATTGACCCGATTGCCTTGCGAGTTGTAGCGAGACTAAACTGGGCTGACACCGCTTCAAATGGCTTGATTGTTCCGTTGGGCCGTCGTAACCAGGAGGTTTTCTGGGTGAAGGCACATGGCAAGTCCCTCTCTTGACTGTGGCATGAGGGGGGTGGTACGTTCAATATTGCGAAAGACAGTTTCTGAAACGTTGCAAAGATCGGAATTGGAGTGGCTGGACCTCACTGTGAAAAGCGGCGGGGCCGAACCCCATCGTAAAGCTGGTATCTGGCCCAAAACGACCGTCATTTGTGAGATCGCGTTGTGGGGTCAGGCTTGACACATATGGATTTGAGGGTGTAAACTGCCAAGAATGGCACGGAGAGCACTCATTCACAATCCGGGCGCTGTCTATCATGTGATGCTACGTTGGAACGTTGGCCAGGATATTTTCTTTGACGAGCCGGACCGGATTCGTTTCTACGATCTGTTGGAGGAAGGAGTCAAGCGATCAATCGTCTGCGCAAACGTGCGGAAACGAATCCCCGTCTTGCGGCAGACCTTGAGAGGGTAAGAGAAGACCTGGCACAAATACTAACATGTCAAGCCTGACCACGACACGACATTGAGGTAACCATGCAATATTACGCTCATATGGAAAAGACAAAGGACTGGTGGATCGGTTGGCTTGTTGATTTTCCGGGAGTGAATGCTCAAGAATAAACGCGGGAAGAACTCATAGAGTCCCTGAAAATCGGGGCTGAAGATATGTTGGAATTCAAGAGCATCCCAATCCCGGATCCCATTGAAATTGTTCCAATACCCATGACCATGAATGCTTAGGCCTTGTCACGAAATAAGTACTACCCAAATTGAGCGATTCAAGCTGATGTCATTGCGAGGAGCGGAGTGACGAAGCAATCTCCAGCCTTTGGTTCTTCCACCCAATGAGATTGCTTCGCTGCGCTCGCAATGACAGATACTTCAGCTACTTGCGCGAATTCCGGGGACACCATACTTAATTCTCTACTTCTGGGCCAAGATTGGGAGTCTGGCCCGCGGCCGTCTCTTTAGTCACCCGCGTTACTCCATCGTGAATTCCCCCTACGAGACAGACTGCCCGGTGCGCTCAACGCTCCGATCATTGTCCGCTTCCCGCAGAGGAGAGGGGCCCAACTCTTCCAACCGTTCGGTCATGGTCCGGACCGCTTGTACGAACTTCTGGGCCATGGATGCGCTCATGTTGAACATCTCCAGCCGGCGGGGATCCATTCCCGCCTCTTCAACGAGATGCTTGGTGTGATCCACAATCTGGCGAGCACGGAGGTTGCCCTCAACGAAATGGCATTCGCCCTCCATGCAGCCCGCTACGAATACCGCGTCAGCGCCGTGGCGGAACGCCTCCAGTATGAGGATCGGTTCAATCTTACCGGTACACAAGAGCTTCACTATCCTCACGTTATGAGGGTACTGAAGCCTCATGGAACCGGCCAAATCCGCAGCATTGTAAGCGCAATACGTGCAAGCAAATGCAATGATCTTCATGCGGTCAGCGTTCATAGGGATTGTCCTGAGTGGAATTTGAGGAGGTACGGAGGAGGGGATTGTGGAAGAATGGGCGGAACGGCGCCGAGGAATGCGGGGACGGGGTTCCGGAAAGAAATGGGAAGGGCGCTGAGGAATGCGGGGGGATCCTTTTTTGTGCAAAAAAGGGTCCCCCCGCACCCCCCTCCAAAAAACTCCAATTGGTGATGGATGTGGCGGGCATTGATGATATGTTGTGCTCGCAATCGCTGAGGTGCGTCTTGGGGTAGTCTGGGCGCGGGTGATGGGAGGCTTCGTGTTTTCATTCTTTGTCGTGTTCCTCACGTGATGGACGTACTTAAGGTCCGCGGTGAAGTGGTCTCAGCAAGTCAGGCCGTTTCGTAATTGGTTTGAAGAGGGCGCAGCATGCGGCGCCCCTACGCCCACGGTCGGCAATTGTCCAACCTATTTCGCGTGGGCCCTTACTTGAGTCCGATGCTCTACCGGAAACGGAACAACTGTTCAATCGCCGCATCATAGCCATCCCACCCCGTATGCGTCAACACCTTTGACCCACGAGATGCCCCAGCCCCCAATATTAGGGTTTTGAGGCCTTGCCTCAAAACCCGTTATAAAGTGTTTGAAGGGGGGTGCGGGGGGAAACTTTATACATAAAGTTTCCCCCCGCATCTTTCTCCGCCTCTCCTCTCTCCCTCTCCGTCTCCGCCTCCGTCTCTCCCCTCTGCCGCTTACAGGGCTGCGATTTTTGCGAGTGTTTGTTTATCGGTATGGTGTTGGAGTTTGATGGCTTTACGGGGGCAGACGCTTGCGCATATTCCGCATCCTTGGCACGATGCGGCTTCTATGTGAGCCCTATTGGTCGTGGGATCTATCTGGGGGACGTTGAAGGGGCACGCTCGCACGCAGGTGAGGCATGATGCGCACAGTTCCGGGTCTACGACCGACACCTCACCCGACACCTGGAGTAATTCCTTACTGAGCACTGTTGCGGCCCGTGCTGCCGCGCCTTTGGCTTGTGCGAGCGCCTCGGAAATATATTTCGGCCCGTGAGCCAATCCGCAGAGGTAGATCCCTTCACTGGCGAAGTCCAGAGGCCGCAACTTCATGTGCGCTTCCATGAAGAAGCCCGCGTCGTTCCGAGGGATCTTCAGCAGAGCGCCGAAGCTCTCGGTTTCAGGATGCGGCCTGATTGCAGCGCTGAGCACTACCCGATCCGCGGGGAGTTCCACCTCGCCTCCCAGGATCTGGTCGAACACGGTTACCTTCAGACGGCCGCGGTCTTCGTCAACAACCGGTTTTCGATCCGGGTCGTACCGCAGGAAGATCACACCCGCTTCTCTGGCCTTGCGGTAAAAGAGTTCCTTGAATCCGTAGGTCCTGATATCCCGAAACAGGATATAGATGTTGAAGGATGGGTCCCTCTCTTTGAGCGCGAGCGCGTTCTTGATTGCGGTCCCGCAACAGACTCGGCTGCAATAAAGGTGATCAGGCTCACGTGAGCCCACGCACTGAATCATGACCACATTTTTGACTCCCTCCATCCTGGCGGGTTCGTCATGGAGGTATCTATCAAGTTCGGTTTGCGTCCAGACCTGGTCCGATTGACCTCGTAGGTATTCGGTCGGTTCGTATTCCGACCCGCCAGTCGCGACGATGATCGCGCCGCTCTCAATATCCGATTCCTCGCCGGTCTTGCGGTTTCGAGCCTTGAATGAAAAACGGCCCACATGTCCTGAACATTCGGTCGGCTCCGTATCGAGCAGCGCCGTGATCTTCGGATGCGACATGATTCTATCTCGGAGCTCATCCACCAGGGCCGGCACATTGAGTCCGGTCAAGCTCCGGCGAAGGTTCAGGGCCGCGCCTCCGAGCCGGCTTTCCCGCTCCACCAGAACTGCCTCGAAGCCCTGGTCCGCCAGGGAAAGGGCCGCGGTCATTCCGCCTACGCCGCCGCCCACGACGAGCCCTCTGGGAACAACAGGAAAGGTGTGCTCCTGGATCGGCTCGAGTCCGGCCGCGCGGGAGATTGCCATGCGAATGAGATCTTTCGACTTGACCGTGGCCTGTTCGGGCTCTTCCTGGTGAACCCACGAACACTGATCCCTGATATTGGCCATCTCGAACAGGTATTTGTTGATACCCGCTTCACTGCAAACGTCCCTGAAGAGCGGTTCATGGGTTCGGGGGCTGCAAGAGCCCACTACGAGTCTGTTGATTTGCTTTTCTTGAATCGTGTCGGCAATCGCGACCGTGGTGTCTGTGGAGCACGTAAACAGGTTGTGTTCCGTATGAACTACGTTGGGCAGGGTCGCCGCGTATTCCGCGACCTCGGACACGTCAACGATGCGGGCAATGTTGGTGCCGCAATGGCACACGAATACACCGATTCGGGGCTCTTCTTTGCTGACGTCCCGCTCCCGGGTAAAGGTCTTCTCCTTTACCAGTGTCTTGCGGACCTCGGCGAGCAGTTCGCCGGACAGAGCCGCCGCGGAAGCCGCGCCCATCACTGATTCGGGTATATCCATCGGAGCCTCAAACGCTCCGGCCACGAATATCCCCGGCCTGCTGGTCTGATTGGGAGTGAATTCCCCTGTTTCGGCAAAACCGAACCTGTTGAGATCGATCCCGCACCGCTCTCCAAGCTTTCCGGTGGAAGCCGACGGCTCCAGGCCCACAGAGAGCACCACCAGGTCAAAGGTCTCGGTGGTCATGGCCCCGTCCTCTCCAACAAATGTCAGCTTCAGGTCCCTGGTTTGCTGTTCCTCCTTGACCGTGGACACGATGCCCTTGATGTATCTGACTCCGATGTTTGTGGACGCGTTTTCATAGTAGAACTCGAATCCCTTGCCGAACGCGCGCATGTCGTTATAGAAAATGGTGGGCTGAATCCGAGAGTCGTGCTCACGGGCCATGATCGCCTCCTTGGTGGCGTACATGCAGCATACGCTCGAACAGTAGTCCCGATTGCACGTCACGTCCCGAGAACCCACGCACTGTATCCACGCGATCTTTTCCGGATGCCGGCCGTCTGAAGGTCTGCGCACTTCGCCCTCGGTGGGCCCTGAAGCTGAAAGGAGCCGTTCAAACTCCATGGAGGTCATCACGTTGGGTATCCGCCCGTACCCGTATTCGCCTTTGAGTTCAGCGTTGAAAGTGTCAAAACCCGGGATCAGTATTACTGAACCCACATCAAGGGTGATCTCCTCCTGCAACTCGTCATGGCAGATGGCTTTTGGAGAGCAAACACGAACGCATTCCAGGCATTCTGAGCAAATCCCGCAGTTGAGGCACCGTTCGGTTTCAGCCTTGACCGCGTCCTCATCAAAGCCGATGTGGGTCTCCTCGAAATTGCCCTTTCTCTGCTCGGCCGCGACCTCCTGTTTGCGATTGCGAGCGACCGGGCCGACTCCTTCCACGTCGCGTTCAGCTACAGGTTGCTGTACATCTCGTCCTGCGCTGAGGTCCTCGCCCTCCAGGAAGCGTCGGATCGACTCAGCGGCCTCCTTTCCCGCGGCCAGCGCCTCGATCACCGTCCCGGGGCCTGTGCCCGCGTCCCCGCCCGCGAACACACCTTCTATGGAAGTGGCGTAGGTTATAGGATCAACCTTGATGGTATTGCGGCGGGTCCTCTCTATTTCCGGCAGCTTGTCCCAGAAATCACGGCCGATTATCTGACCGATCGCGGGAACGATCATGTCAGCGTCCACAGTGAACTCGGAGTTCTCGATCGGGACCGGTCGTCGTCGACCTGAGCGATCCGGAGGACCGAGTTCCATCCTGATACATTTCAGGCCTGTGACCATGTTTCCATTGTCACTGACTATCTCGACCGGCGCGGCAAGGAACTCGATCCGAACGCGTTCCTCAAGAGCGGCAATGACCTCTTCCTCGTACGCGGGCATCTCATCACGGGAACGCCTGTAGAGTATGGTCACGTTTTCAGCGCGGGTTCGGATCAGGGTGCGTGCGGCATCCACTGCCACATTACCGCCCCCTATCACCAGGGCTTTTCCTGGCGGCTTTGTTTCCTTGCCCTGGGCCACGGCTTTGAGAAAATCGATACCCTGCGTCACTCCCAATGTATCTTCACCGGGAATCCCGAGCTTTGCTCCGGTAGAGCATCCCACTGCGAGGAAAACAGCTTCATGACCCTGGTCCCGAAGATCTTGCAGAGAAAGATCCTTTCCCAGCGAAGTTGAGCATCGAATTTCCGCGCCGCAGCGTTCAATGTGATCGATGTCACGCCTCAGAATTGCCTTGGGCAGCCTGTATTCCGGGATACCGTAGTGCAGCACCCCCCCGGGTTCCTCTTCCTTCTCGAAAACCGTGACCGAATACCCCTGCAAAGTCAGGTAGTAAGCACAGCTCAACCCACCGGGGCCCGCGCCCACGACCGCGACCTTGCGATTCCTGGGCGGGGCCTTTTCAGGCAGGTCTCCGTCTGTTTCCTGCTCGGAAAGGAACCACTTCACATCATTTATTGCTACTGACTCGTCTACGCGGCCTCGGACGCACTTGTCTTCGCAGAACCGCACGCACACCCGACCGCAAACAGACGGGAGAGCACAGTCCTTGCGTATGAGATTGAGGGCTTCCTTGTACTTGCCGACGCGGGCCAGGGCCAGATATCCCTGCACGTGAACATTGCTCGGACACGCGGCCCTACACGGACTCACACCGGTCTTCCGTATCGCAGCCTTGTTGGGGATGGCCTGGGGATACAGTTTGTGGATGGCTTTCCGGAGTCCGAGGCCCTCGTCGAACTCGTCGGGAATCTCCACCGGGCAGACCTCGAAGCAATCCCCGCACGCGTTGCACTTCTCCATATCCACGTACCGGGGATGCTTTAGAATTCGCGCGCGGAAGTTACCTGCGTCCCCGTCCACTTCAAGGATTTCCGAATTTGTAAGGATCTCCACGTTGGGATGCTTGTCCACATCCACCAGCCTCGGTGAAATGGTACACATGGAACAATCATTGGTGGGAAAGGTCTTGTCCAGCTGGGCCATTCGGCCGCCGATAGCGCTCTTTTCCTCAACCAGGTAGACTTTGTATCCTGCATTTCCCAGTTCTATCGCGGCCTGCATTCCTCCTATTCCCGCGCCCGCGACCAGGACCGCGCCTACCTTGTTGTTGTGGTCAGGGTTGTCGTTCATCAAATTAGGAACCTTCTTTAGACTGGCGACTACGCTGAGGACATTCTCTTCACGCGGCCCATCCCTTGCCCCTCAACACAGGTAGGGGGTCCACATGATGTTTTCGCCACAGTGCGTCCGTCTCCGGCAGACGCATGGCCAAGGCCACGAGTTCAGTGATGTAAACGACCGGAATCCGGAAGCTCGTGTTTCTTTCGCGTTCGATCTGCTTCTGCCGCGTGTCCAGGTTGGCCTGGCACATGGGGCAAGCGGTTACGATGATCTCGCCGCCGGCTTCCCGTGCAGCTTCAAACAGGTTGCCCGAAAGCCTCCGGACCACATCCGGTCGAGTCATCGCGAGGCTGCCCCCGCAGCAGTCGGTCTTGTAACTCCAGTTCACTACGTCGGCTTGGAGAAGGTTGAGGACCTGGTCCATTTCCAACGGGTCCTCCGGCCGGGGATGGTTGACGGCCCCGGGAGGACGAACGGTCAGACAACCATAGTACGGGACGACCCTGAGTCCGGTCAGGGGCGTGGTCACCTTTTCAACGATCTTCCGCCGGACTTCTTCCTTGAGCAGCATTTCGTTTATGTGGACAACCTCCACCCTTGTTATGGCCTCACTATGGGGGTGGTCCTCCGGGCGCTTTTCAAGGTGGTCCCGGCAGAGCTTCAGGCGGTGGAAACACGCGGCACAGGGGGTTAGAAGAGGTCCCTCTCCGCGTGACGCAATGAGCAAGTTTCTGGCGGGAAGCTCCCATGCCGCCTGCGGATTCATCACATGGGCACTGCTGGCGCCACAGCAGTTCCAATCGTCCAGTTCCACAGGATTCACGCCCAAAGCACGGAAAACCGCCAGAACTCCGGTGTGATATTCATTGGCCGTCCCGTGCAGGGAACAACCCGGGTAGTAGTTCACGTTCATTTCAAGACTCTTATCAATGGGCAAAACATATTCCCGGAGATCTCGGCCGAGCGATGATCGAGTCGTCTCGGAATTTGCGTGCTGCCACTGGGAAACCAGCAGTTTGCAGGCAAGGATACTGTTCAGGACTCGGAAGAGGACCTGTCCAAGATCTTGCGCACCTCTTTGCGGCCCGGAATCCTTTCCGGGATGAACCTTATTCGTCCTTTGGCCAGCATTTCCCTGCCCAGTTCCATGTCCTCGAAAAAGGTCCTTGTCTTCATCTTGTACCTGGAAATCATCTCAAGCTCGTGGACCCTCCCGTGGGTGCGAATTGCCTTCATGAAGGCCTCGTGGAAGGCCCTCACGTGGGGTAGGCTCACTGTTCCACTGTCAATGGACATCCGACGGAGAGTGTCCATCACGTGGGCCAGGTCAATGTCGTTGGGACAGCGTGTGGAACAGGTTATGCAAGAAGCGCAGACCCATATTGTCTCCGATTCCAGAACTTTGTCCCTTTGCCCCAGCTGAATGAGTCTTATCAACAGATTCGGACGCAGATCCATTTCACGAGAAATCGGACAGCCGCTCGTACACTTCCGACAATGGAAACACGTGGAAATCAGCGCGCCCGACAATCGCTCAACCTCGGCCAAGAACGAACCGTCGTCGGGACAAAGAGGCAGGGTCTCTTTCAAATGAACCTTCTCCATGAAACACAGTTTACGGAACGGTTTTCACGATAGTATTCCAAATGGGGCCTGTCAAGTCCCGGGCTCCTCGCTCTTCCTCTCTGTCTCGCACGACCGGATCATGCTATACTCGTCGTCGTGCAATCTGAAGTCCCTGCCGGGTTTGACGTTGACTCGACCGCGTCGTTCCGGCGCCGGTGTGACGGGGCTCAGGCCAAAAAGTTCCGGAAAGGAGTCTGCGATGCCTGATGAGGAAATAATATTCGAAGGTAGAATACCATTCAAGGCGTTTCATTGGTCTCGGAATCCTCTGTGGCTACTTTTTCTTGGATGGAATTTCGGAATTCTCAGTTCCTTGATCAAGAGCTTGATGATGTCGGCAAGAATAACCTCTGAGAGAATCGTAATCCGTCGCGGTTTGCTCTCAAAGCACGAGGACATTGTTGAATACTTTCGTGTAAAGGACATAGAGTTCAAACAGAGCCTTCTTCAGAGAATGCGCGGTGTGGGAACAATAACCCTTCTGTCGGAGGACGCGACCGCTCCGGAACTGGAGTTGGTGATAACCGACGCGGATGAAATCAAAGAAAAGATGAGGAAGTTCATAAACCAACAGCGTCGAATACACGGAACCATGCAAAGAGATTGATTTTCAGTCGTCCCTCCGGGGCGCGGGTGGACAAGCGGCGCAAACGCCTGTTCACCTCCGTGGTGTCAATCTCTACGGTAGCGCTCCAGGTTCCAGTGGGGTGTCTGCGACATCCCGGACGAGCGTTCCATTTCCTTGGGGAAACTCCTGTTTCTGGTTCTGCCTTGACAGTCTCCAGGGCAAGGGATAGACTCTCAGGTCAGTTAGACCCGACGCCAGGGTCAACAACTTAACATCGTCTCAAAAGGGACAGTAACAACGACAAGATGGAGGTCGGCATGAAAAGATTGGTTCTTCCCGCAATTCTCATCGCAGTCATGTACTCGTTCGCTTGGGCCGCAGAGACCGGGAACATTTCAGTAAAGATGGATGGTTTTCCCAGTGGTCTTGGTCGCGTTTCCGTGGTGCTGTACGATTCCGCTAAGGCCTTTCCCAAGAAGTCGGGTCAGGCGGTCAAGATCCTGCGGACGGGAATCAAGAACGGGATGGCCTACGTCACGTTCAAGGGAATTCCTTACGGCGAATACGCGTTCGTAGTTCTTCATGACGCCAATGCCAACAAAAAAATGGACTATGACACAATCGGCCGTCCAAAGGAAGCTTACGCATTTTCAAACAATGCTTCGGGAATCGTCGGAGCGCCGTCCTTCAGCAAGGCCAAGTTCAAATTGGACAAGCCCAGTGTGTCGCAATCCATCGACATGATCCAACCGTAACCGTTCACCCCGAAACCGTAAAGACTCCCGGAATTACATAATGGGGGAGGTTTGGAGGGGGAGATGAATCTCCCCCTCCATTCTCACCGGGCGCAGAACCGCTTCAAGCCCGGTGAACGGTTACGCTTGTTGACGCAAACCTCTCTCGCAGCAGACCCGATTACAATAATATTCGCGAAATGGTATGACAAGGCCCTGAAAGCGTTGATGATGTCAAACGGGGTAATTGCCTCACCCGGGAGTCGGCAGGCTCTCTCTTGAACTCGATAAGCTGGGTAGGAAAAAGAACTTGACTGGAGTGGTCGAGTTTGGCTAGAATGCCCCCCTGAATCTGAGAGCGATCCGAAAGAGTGGTGACAGGGCACCTTGAACCGCACTACCGGGGAGTTCGAGCGCCCCCGTTGCGGTTGCGGAATCGTATGAAAAAGTGATTGATCGGAATCAAGCACCCTCGTGGGACAGACAATAAGTGAAAGGGGAACAGAGATAATGGAAAACAACGTGAGCGCCGGCCTGCACGCTTTGATGACGGCTTCGCATGTCGCGCTGGTCTGGATGGCGACATTGTACGCGATCAAGATCTACCAGTTGATGAAGAAGCCCGGACCGCCTGAAAAGGCTGAACTGAAGGGAGATCGCTTTGCCGGTGCGATCTACTCATTGGCAAACGTGCTCATGCCCTGGACCATGGAGAGCACACGCAAGAGGCTCTATTTCTATGCAGAATTCGTGGTCTTTCACATTGCCGTGATACTCACCATCACGTCGACTTTCACCATTCCGTTTGCTCCCTGGATCATGACACCTCTGGTCTGCACGGTGACAGTAGTGTTCCAGGCACTGGCGGTTCTGGTGGGGCTGAGACGCATCGTCCGTCGAATCGTGACCCCGGAAATCCGTATTATCAGCACAGTGGACGACTTCTTTGCGGTCGCTCTGCTCACGACGTTCTTCGCGGTAGGAACAGGCGCATTTTTCTACCTGGCCCAGGGAAAGGTCGACACCCCCTGGATGTGGGCGTTCTTCGCGTTGGTCACATTTTTCATCTTCTACGTCCCGTTCAGCAAGATCTCCCATTATGTTCTTTATCCCTTTGGGCGAGTGATGTACGGCCAGGTATTTGGAGGCCGCGGCGTCTTGAACCAGTCCAAACAGAACGCCACGTGGAATCCATGAAAAATCGAAAGCAAAAAAAATATTAGCGGAGGAAGTCGATGACCACCAGCCAAGAGAAAGCTAACGCAACCGAAGAGGCCGCGGCCCCGGAGAAACTGGGAGCGCCGGAACATAGAGAGTGGGATCTAAAGACGGAATTTACCCCGGAGATGTTGGCGGAGATGGAGAAGCTGCTCCCGCCGAAGCTCAACCGCATCGTTGCCACGTCACTGGCTTCGTGCATTCATTGCGGGATGTGCAGCGACGCGTGCCATTACAGTGTGTCCATTCCCGATGATAAGAGACTGGTCCCCGCGTACAAGGCAGACAGGTTCCGGAAATGGTACAAGAGTCGGTATGACTGGATGGCAAAGGTCTTTCCCTGGTTCGTCGGAGCCAAGCCGCTGACCAAGGAGCTTGCCGATGAGATGTACGACCTTTGTTGGGGCGGCTGCACCATGTGCCGACGGTGCACGTTCAACTGCCCTATGGGCGTGGATTACGGAATGCTTATTCGGGCGGTCCGCGGAATTATGTGCCAGGTAGGCCGTGTGCCGGCCAATCTGCAGGAAACCGTGGACGCTCATTACAACTATGGTAACAACATGGCCGTCGAGCAGGACGAGTTTGTCGAGACCATTGAATGGATCGAAGAGGAACTACAGGACGAGGACGGGTGCGAGAAGTTCACCATTCCGGTGGACAAAAAAGGCGCCAAGTTTTTGCTCACTCTCAACCCTCGTGAACCGAAATACTATCCTCTGACCATTCAGGCCACAGCGAAGTTTCTCAATGCCGCGGGGATAAGTTTCACGATCTCTTCGCGTTATTGGGATCTGACAAACTACGCCATGTTTAACGGCATAGATCCTGACGCCAAACTGTTTGCTCAGTGGCTTTTCGAGGAAATGGAACGGCTGGAAATCGAATACCTCCTTGCCGGTGAGTGCGGACACGGGTACCGCGGGCTCCGGTGGGAGATGCCGAACTGGCTTGGGGGGGTCCCGTACAAGATTACGAGCGTCATGGAACTGATGGCAAAGGTGATCGAGGACGGCGGGATCAAGCTCAACAAGTCGGTCTGGGACGACAAGGTTTTCACATATCACGACTCGTGCAACATCGCCCGCTCCGGCGGCGTGACCGAAGAGCCGAGAACAGTGATCAACGCCACGGTCAACAATTTTGTTGACATGGAACACAACCGTGAAGACAGTTTCTGTTGTGGAGGGGGCGGGGGAGCGCTTGCCATGCCGGAGTTCGCCAAACGCAGAATCGCGGCAGGCAAGATAAAGGGTGACGAGATCCGCGCAACCGGCGCCAATGTCGTTTTGCAGTCTTGTCACAATTGCACGGACCAGCTGAAGGAAATCTGTGAGCACTACAAAATCGACGCCAAGGTTATGAACCTGGCCGAGATGGTTTCCGAGGCGATTGTGTTGTAGCCTATGCGGGGAGAAGGGCGCCCCACGTATCACAAGGGTAACGATTGATGCTCAAATCCCGTGTGATGGGGCGAATACACATCGCGGACGAAACGAGCTTCAGTGTTAGGGCCTGTGGGTCGGGGTTCCGGCGATCCCATCGCACGCTCCGGCTTACCAGGGCTCGTTTGCACAGGGGTATCTTTTGCTCAAATTTGAACCCGCACCGAGTGTGTCGGGTCAAACTTCCCGAAAAGGAGAACTGACATGGGAAAAAGGGTTTTGGTCGTGGACGATGAGCCGGACATGGTCACTTTTCTCACGACCCTCTTGGAGGACAACGGTTACGAGGTCATTGTCGCAGCGGACGGTGAGGAGGGACTCGAAAAAGCAGTGGCCGAGAGGCCGGATCTGGTGAGTCTCGACCTTTTGATGCCCAACAGAACCGGCATCAAAATGTTTCGTATGCTGCGGAGAGATAAGGATATCGGCGACACGCCCGTAGTAATGGTTACCGGGCTGGCTGATGGAGACATTCCCCAGATGGATTTCAAGAAGTGGATTCAGGAGCGTTCAATCAGGGGACCGGAGGCTTACCTTGAAAAACCCTTGGACACTGAAGCCTTCCTGGCCGCGGTCAAGGATTTGATTGGGTAAGACAGTCTCCACACAGTCTTGAACGGGCCGGAAGTTTCCGATCCGGCCCCTTTTTCCGGAAACCTGAATTATGGAGCACACTCCAGTCCAGCTCGCAAAGAGGTTCATCCGAAGTCTGAGCTTCAAGCTCAGTTTCTATGCTGGATTGGTCATGTTTCTGGCCCTGCTCGCGTTCGCGTATCAGAGCATAAGGGTGCAGGAGCACAACCTGATCAAGAAGATGGTCACGGCATCGCTGAATGACTCTGAAGTGGTCAAGGCCGCGATCTGGAACGGAATGATGACCAAAGACAGGGCCGTCATCAGGGAGATCATCAAAGCGATAGGTCGGAACCCGGCAATGGAAGCGATCAACATTGTGGATCGAAACGGCATACTGAGATTCACCAGCCTCGATCGGCAGGCCCTGGGGAAGCCAATGATCGGAACCGATCGCCTGTTTCGGAATCTGGCGACCGATATTTCGATCCGGCATAGGTTGGTCGACGACGGGAATTCCATTTATGTGGTTAATCCTATTGTCAATGAACGGAGCTGTTCGGCCGCGTCTTGTCACGCGCATCCACCCGATCAAAAGGTTCTCGGCGCCTTGTCGATCCGGATGCCCCTGGGTGAGTTGAAGCAAGAGATCTATGCAAGCGCGCGTACCACCGTTATTTTCGCTCTGATATTATTCCTTGTTGTCTCAACAGTCATCGGATTGGCCGTAGTCTTCCTGGTCAACCCCAATCTGAGACGGCTTCGGAGGTATGCAGGCAGGATTGAGCGAGGAGAATATGAACCCTCGGCCCCGCTGACAGGTTCCGATGAGATCGCTCGACTGTCCCGGTCCTTCGATAGGATGAGCCGCAAAGTCAGCGAGCGGACCGCGAAACTGGCCGAGGGGCGTAGGACATACAAGTCGCTGTTCGAGTTGGTCCCGTGTTATCTCACAGTGGTCAGTCACGATTACCGAATAGTCAGGGCGAACGATGCTTTTCTCGATCAGTTCGGAGACCAGGTGGGCAAGCATTGCTATGAGGGATACAAAGGTCTTGACGAGCGATGCGAAGCTTGCCCCGTAAAACGGACGTTTGACGACGGAATCTCGCATGAGTCTGAGGAAAAGTGGAAGGTGAACGGCGGCGAAGCCTTCGTAATCGTCAAAACCGCCCCGATTGTCGACGACAAGGGAAACGTATTGGAAGTGCTCGAGATGTCGCTCGATGTGACGCAACTCAAGCGGCTCCAAATGGATATGCGGAAACGGAAGAACGAGTATAGGCAACTGTTTCAGGACGTGCCCTGCTATCTCACCGTGGTCGACAAGGATTTCACCATAGTGCAGGCGAACAAGCTCTTTGTGCGAGATTTCGGCGAAAACAAGGGCCGGAAGTGCTTCAAGGTCTACAAGAATAGGGACTCCAAGTGCAGCAACTGTCCGGTCGAAAAGACCTTTGTCGACGGCCGAAGTCACGGCTCGGAGGAGACCTGGCGTACAAACAGCGATGAGACCCGCGTAATAGTCTATACAGCACCGGTGACTGACGAGAATGGGGAAATCACTGCCGTGATGGAGATGAGCACCAACATCACGGAGGTCAAGCGGCTCCAGAGCGAGCTGGTCGTTTTGGGAGAAACCATAGCCGGCATGTCCCACTCCATCAAGAACATCCTGTCCGGATTGCAGGGAGGAGTATATGTCGTGGACTCAGGCCTTAAACAAGGCAGGCAGGACAGGTTGACGGTCGGCTGGTCCATGGTGAAAAGAAACATCGACAAGGTTTCGGATCTTGTAAAAGGAATCCTGTACGCTTCCAAAGAGCGAGAACCCGAATACCAGGACTGCGACCCGGGAGCGCTGTTGTCAGACCTGTGCGACCTGTTCGAGGAAAAGGCCCGGGCCGAAGGCGTTGATCTGGTGCGGGATTTCGACATACAAATGGATCATGGCCTGCTGGACGCGGCCGCAATGCACAGCGCTTTGTCGAACCTTGTCGCTAACGCTCTGGAAGCTTGCCGGAGTAAAAGAGACGGAGGCACTCGTGTTACCGTGAGCGGTGAGGTGAAAAAACGAACCCTCTTCCTGAAAGTGACCGATGACGGCATTGGAATGCCGCAAGAGGTGAAAGAAAGGCTTTTCAGCAAATTCTATTCCACCAAGGGATCAAGAGGAACAGGGCTGGGGTTGATCCTCACGATGAAGGTGGTAAAGGAACACAAAGGGACTCTCAAGGTTGAGTCCGAGTTGGGACGCGGAACGAGCTTCTTGATTGAGATCCCTTTCTTTCGTTTGAGCGATCCGCGGTCCTCGGAGAAACCCATCAACAATAGTCAAGAAGCTACAAGTCCATAGAATATCCTTTGAGGCAGGAGGCAACAATGCAAGGTATAGGATTGTGCGCAACATTTTCGGAACAAGGCGACTGGGCGTTTGACTACTCGCTTTGGCTGGCGAGAAAGCACTCAACAAAACTCAATGTCTTCCAGTTCCTGGAATCCCCGTACACAATACGTCGCGACGTGGTTTTCGTGGATGCCGACAAAAAGGAGACCGCGCAAGTTACTCCCGAGCTCATCGCGGAGAAGGACAAAGACCTTCGGTTCGAATATGATGAGCGCCTGGGAGACTATACGGACGTCGGTTTCCGTCTCTGTGAAGGAAACAGCGAATGGGAACTGAAGAAGTGTTTAAAAAGAGGCGACTTTGAGGTGCTCGTGATCGGATACCAGGGCAAAGGGGCTGATTTCGGCGGAACCACGACAATCGAGAAATTCGCTTCCAAGTTCCACGGCGCCGTCGTACTGGTAGGGCCTGATTCCGCGGACCAGTATTTTGTCAATGAGAAAGCTCAAGGAAGACTGGATGAGTTGAACATTCCCAAGGACAAGTGGGAACTCATCTCCGCTTGACCTATTCCGACCGATAGGCGGCTTCTGGGTTGCGGTAAAGCCCGTGTCCGCCGGGCGCGGGAGACGACCTCGCATTCAACTGGTCGGCTCCCGAACGCTGAAAGGAAAATGAACGGTGAAGTTCTCGAGTAAAGAAGAGTTTGAACTCCATGTACACAAATGCTTCGGCAAGATCTTCGAGAACCTCACAAGGATTGATGCCGCAGTGAAGGAGGAAGCGGACAAGCTGGAAGCCCAGGGCGAGTACGGAATCATGACCGATCTCCGCGATTGGGTGGAGGACACGATTCTCTATTCTCACCTGGCCTGGCAATATCACCGGCTTTCCAGACAGTCAGGGAGTCCGAACACATGGCATCAGATGGCGAACGGTTCCGAAGAGAGTGGCGACTCCGACGACAAGGAGGAATGATAATTCCGACCGTTCAGCACCGGGCCTCGAGGCTGCCGGGAAATGAGTATCGCAACCCGCGGTACTCCAAAACGGAGCGAGCACTATGGATAGCGTCATTCCAGTGAACCCCGGATCGGGGCCTGTCTCCCGCACTACGATCCGGGATCCGGGGCAGGCGCGGGAATCCAGGTGTTTCTCGGTCATCACCCTCCCATCCGGATGCCCGTTCCCGTTTTAGCGGGAATAACAGTCGGAAAGGGCCGCGAGGCTCACGGCAGTTGCCTTTGAGGCGACAGAATTGTCTTGCGATGTAAGCTGGTGTGAGGTTGCCAGGGGCTGAGACACGAATATGCATGTGACAACTATGAGCAGATACGGGGTGCGGGCCCTGTTTGACGTTGCCTACTTCGGAGGCGGGGGACCGACCCGGATCAAGGACATTTCCGCGCGCCAGGGAATATCCATGAAATACCTTGAAAAGATCTTCCACAAACTACGGAAAGCCGGCCTATTGAATAGCCGGCGTGGTCCGCGTGGGGGTTACATGCTCGCCCGGGAGCCTTCCGAAATAACCATGCGAGACATTGTCAGCGCGGCTGATGGCCCCCTGGTTCCCGTCCCCGTGAAGTGTCTGTCGGAGAACGGGTCCCAACCCAAAGACTGCCAATATTCCGATCGGTGCGTCAGCAGACATGTGTGGACGGAAACCCAAAGGCTGTTGCACGACTATTACGACTCAATATCACTCGCGGATCTGTGCGACCTCGCCCGGGGGCAAGGGGTCTCACCGGAGGTCGGCCACGATGAAGCGCACTACGGTTGATCGTGCTCCGACCGGACCGACACCCGGCCACAATACATACCAATTTACATGCCTAGAAACATAGGCACAACGAAGTATGAAAGTCCTTTCCGTTGTTCATTGGTCCGGGGCTTCGCCTCGGACAGGGTACACGAAGAGCGCACACTGCGCATGGACTTGGAGGGGAGACTCATCTCCCCTCCAAACCACCCCATACGTTGACCCGCAAAGGGGTGGCTTTTTCACGAGATTTTTTGTAGGAACCTACATGCCCGATAAAGGGCACAACGAACCATGAAAATGCCGGAAAGGCGCCGGATCCCGGCCGTAGGGGCGTAGCATGATACGCCCTCTCGGATAGTGGAATCCAAGACGGAACTCGGAGGATTTCCCAGCCCATCCATTCTTGTAGGAACCCTTATGCCGCAAAATCAAGGCACGGTCGAACATAAGAACACTCGCCATCCTGGCGGTTCATGGCTGTAGACGTGTATCGTGCCCAGAACGCGGGACCTCTTGGATGGTTGTTCAGCGCAGGCACGTGTCAAATTGTGCAGTGCATCCGTTTTTTGCAGGAACGTCCGTTCCGGAAAAAGGCGGCACGAACAACCCCATATCGTCAAAATGTTGCGGAGGCTCGATCCAGAAACGTCTACCGGGGGGGCTCCAGAACTTGAACGAGTTTTATATCCCGCTGAGGGAATCCTTGACATTTCACACAAAAAGTTCGTAAAATCGGACAGAATGACGGTTTTCTTTTGACTGCACGACGTACCTGAGTGTAAGCGTAGATCAAGACTGACCAAATGGCCTCAACACTGACTTGCAGCTGGACAGGAAAATGACTACAGAATTGAAGCTCAGCGCAGACGAGCTTGATCATGCCCTCTCGTATTTAGAGACGGAAGGTCAGTTCATGTATCTGCCAGATCTATTTGAACTGAGCGCGGTGAGGAACGCTTGGGACAAGATTCGGCCCGTTTTGCTCAAAGTGAACTTACTCTCATATGAACCAAACCCGTCCATGGTGCTTATTGCCCCTAAGCAGAAGTTCACTGTCCGTCCCGTGACGTCCGTCGACCCAGTTGATCTAATCCTCATGACAGCTTTGGGATTTCGAATCGCTCCCGTTGTCGAGAGGCGGCGCGCGAGGCTGGGCCCCGGCGTCGTGCATTCCTGGCGCTTTCAAATCAATAGCGGCGGGCGACCCGGGTTTTCTTCGAATTGGGACGAATGGGTCCAACAGATCCTACAACGACGAGGCAGTTACCAATTCATTGCCAAAGCCGACATCGTCGATTTTTTTCCTAGAGTATACTTGCACAGACTGGAGAATGGCCTGGAGGCCATCACCGAGATGCATGCCGAGACTACCGCGATGATGCGATTCCTGGAGCGATGGTCGGATGGGACATCTTATGGCATTCCAGTAGGCCCGCGAATCTGTGGGATTCTTGCGGAGGCGCTTCTTTTGGAGGTAGACGAGTTTCTCAAGAGTCGCGGATTTGATTTCATCCGGTATGTGGACGACTACGTCTTTTTTGGGCAGGATTACTCGGATTGTCGGAGGGCTTTGTATGAGCTTGGGGAGCGGCTTCAAATAACCCAGGGGTTGAGCCTCAACGCGGCCAAAACAAGAGTAGACCGTATTGAAAGGCTTGTCGAAGAATTGACTGATCCTTCGGAAAAATCAGCCCGTTCTCGCCATGAGATAATAGAAAAGGTTTTCGCCGGCAATCCCTATGCTGAAGTAGACTATGATTCCCTCAGTGAGGCTCAAAAGGAGCTTGTGGACGCGATAGACTTAAGTGCCATGCTGGGGGAGGCGCTAAAACCGGACACGATTGATCTGCCTATGGTGAAGTTTGTGCTGAATGTCCTGGCCGGCCTCCGAAGGCCGGAATTGGCAGACATTGTCCTCTCAAACCTCGACAGGCTGGGCCCTGCCTCAGAAGCAGTCGCCCGCTTTGTCTCTATGTTCGCCAGTGAAGACCTCGCCACGAGAAGACGTATCTCAACTGGAATTCTTGAACATGTTCTTGGGGCGCCATTTGTGCCTAATCACTATAAACTGTGGCTCCTCATGCCATTCACAGTCGATTCGAGATGGAACCACTTACCGGAATTGAGGAAGATTGCGAGGGACGAGCGCCATCCCCTGGTGCGACGACAGGCAATTCTGGCGATCGGCGAGATGGGCGATCGTTCCGCGCTTCTAGATCTCAAGACATTTATCGATGACTCTACACCGTGGGAAAGAAGGGCGATCATTTTCGCGAGCCGTGGGCTACCAAAAGATGAGAGGAAAGCCTTTTGGCGCACGCTACGGATAAGCAAAGACTGGAAACTCGACAATCTGGTTGAAAAGGCCACCCTTGAATACGCAAAGGCGAAATCATGAGGATTCGGCATGAGGGTTCCAAACTACTGTACAGGGGGCAACTATGGCAGGAGAGCCGATTCTGGCAGAAAACTACATTTGTCAGACTCGTCCAGTTCTCCCACTGGGTGTAGGGTGTCACATGATGTGGGACATTGAGGGCCGCGTGGCCGCACCGTACCCATTTTACCGCAGGGCCGACGGAAACGAGCGCGGTTCGGAGGTGCCCCGCAGCAATAGCTTCCCTTCTCATGCCATGTCGCCAAACAAGCGGGAGGCAAGAGAATCGCGGATATGTGCCTCACGCCTGTGAGGGAATTCCGGCAGTTGGCGCCTATCCATAAGAATGGTGGACAGAAGCGGTGCGGTACACTGGTGCGCGTCAATGATGGCTGTGCGTCGGCTTTGCGCGTTCCAGTCTGAATGGATCGACATGCCGCACACTGATTCGTTGATTCCGACTCTGGAGAGGAGTGAAGCCGTGCTAGGAGTTGCCGTGGCATCTTCGGCTGAATGGCGCCGATGGTACCGCCCCGTCAGCGCGTGACCCGGTCACCCCAAAAGAGCGACCGCCCGAATCGTTTCCGGAGTGCCGGGAAAATGTTGTGATCACCGTGGCGGCCGGGCGGATGCTCGTGTGCGGGAGTTCGGGTGTGCTCCTGCGGAATTTGAGGGCACAGTCCGCGGCGGAAAAAGACTGGGCCGAAGAGGAAGAGTGAGCTGGGCGTAACCCGGTCTGCTATTCGGCTGGAGCGGTGAACACCATCGCAGAGGCGGATACTAGCCCTGAGCTTAATGAAGGAAAGGTGAAATAGATGAGCTTTTTCGAGGCCGTTTGGAAGGAAAGCCAAGGTATCCGTGAATCTGCATCGCTCGGAATCGTCATTGGAACGAGGGAGGTCTGGATGCGTTGCGCTGGGCGGGGGACCAGACCGGAAGAGCCTGACTTCGTTGCAGGCCTGGTTCGGGAAGCAACGCCCATTATTGCGAAGGCATGGCGCCATTTGTTGGGCAGGCACCGAGTACACGTCTCCATGTTGTCCGTATACTGCCATCAGACCCCGCAAGTCCATTTTCAAGGCATGCAGAAGACAGCCTGCGAACTAGGTGACCTGCTGTTCGCTCACTTTCATTCGGATCAATCGGGCACGGGATTCCAAAATGCGATCCTGCTGCAGGCTAAAGTCGCGCAGGAAAACCCTTTCACGGGAGTGGGCCCCAAGGATGATCAACTCAGACTGTATCAGTCATGGCCCGACTTCGAGTATAGGAGATCAGGAAAAGCACTAAACGGCCTGAAACGGGCCGTGGTGCCCAAAACACCCCACACCGGGGCCCAATACATGCTCATCGACAATCGACGTCCGCATGATCCCGTCAGCGGCCTCCTTGGCATCCCGGGTACTTATCCAATAGGCGTATCTATGCCTGACACATTTCTGCATCACCACAATGACCTCGGATCGGAACTGGCAGACTTTCTTCTTATGCGCTCGGGCCGTGCTTTCTGTGATTTGTTCCCGCATCAAGCAATCGAAGACGGCTGGTCGCAAATAGTGTGGGACCTCCTGCGTGTAGCGCTCACAAAGGCGTTTAATCGGAAGAAAAGTGAGTATGGAGATGCCCCACGCAGATCAGACATTCTCCAGAAAAACGACGGTTTGTGTTTTGCCTCTACGTCTTCCGGACGCTTCCGCCCATCAGTAGCCAGCAAAGTACTGGGCCGTGAGGAGGCAGCGTTGCTTTACTCGTCCGACGGTGAGGCTGAACCCCCTCAGGAACGGGAGTACGGTGATGGCTTCTCGGATGACCAAGGTGGAGTATCCGTTGTGCTGCTGGAGACCGCATCAGGGATGCCCCGAATAGAAGACTAACTAGTAGACGGTTTCAGAAACACCTTGGCAGAGTCTGGACCTATTGCCCGCCCATGCACTGCTGGGCAAGCCAGCAGTGGCACCCTGATATGTCCGAATCCGACACTTTCAATGGAACTTCTGAAACGATGAACTGGTGTTCTGGATTCTGGACACTCCCCTCTTCCTTGCCTCTGGCAGACTTCAGCCGTTTCGGTGTCTTCAATTTGGAAAAGGGCATGGGTGATGCTGTCCGGTGTTCCACATCATGTCTCTCGCTAATTGGATTTCAAAAGCCAGGGTTTTCTGGTCCGCACATGCTATCCAGTATGCACTGTGTATTACAATCGGCTGGGTGCTCGGAATTGCATAGCTTCGCGAACGGAGGCGCGAACGTCAGTACGTTCGAGTCGCGCCGCGGCAACAGGCGAAATCCATGCAACGTGTCCGATTGCAAAGGGCTGTTTGCTTGTGTGGAACCCAAAGGACTTTCTCGTGGCGGCAGAGCATAAGTTCGGACTTTGCATGCTCCTCAGCCGCTCAGCACCTTCTCTGGTACCCTCCACCCCCCATGGTTGCGTGCTTTTCTTATTGTTCCGTGTCTTGAGGTGGCCCCAAGACCGGCGGCCGCAACGCTACGGCTGACCCATGTTTCCAAGACTCATCCTCACTCCGCGTTCGCAAATTGAGCTTTGGACGCAGGCCAATTGACACTTTGACAAAAAGAATGTAGTATCAATCTCTTGCAGTACGGGAGTTGGAGAATAAGCGGATGAAGTTTTGGCGATTGCCCCTGGATTCCAAAGAACGTGCCGTGCCCAAGGGGAGCGTTCGCATCATAGAAGATCGGTGCAAAGGCTGCGGTTTCTGCGTCGAGTTCTGTCCCAGGGATTGCCTGGATACGAGCACTCGTTTCAATGCCAAGGGTTATCACCCTCCCGAGGTGCTGTTCCAAGCGGAGGATTGTGTCAATTGCGGGTTGTGCAGCCTGATATGTCCTGAATTCGCAATTTTCAGCGAGGCTGAAGAATCGCGAGAAATGACCGAAGAGGACATCAGGGAGATCAACAGCGCCCATTCCCCGGGGCACAAGAAGCGATCTACGAGCTGATTGCCTGTGATACCACATACATGCCTAGAAACTTAGGCACAACGAAGTATGAAAATGCCCGCAAAGTCGTGGTTCCCCGGCCGTAGGGGCTACGCATGCGTCGCCGAAATAGTTGGTGCAAGGAGAAGCGTCGGGGTCATCCCGGCTCATCTATTTTCAGGTAAACTTGCATCGTTCGTTGTGGCGCCTTGCGCCATGTATGTTGGTAAGACTCACCTTCGGGTCCGTTGCCTATTCTCGGGCCCGGCGCCCGGATGCCCGGTCGAACGTCTGTGCGGTTGATGCTGCCCAATGGGCGCTTCGCGGTTGGGATCTGCTGCGAGGATCCTGCCGATCACGGTAATGGTTTGTTAAAGGATGATCTGATGCGGAACAAGGACGTCCTAACTGGAGAACACTTCATACACGGCGATGCTGCGTCCGCTGAAGGCGCCCTGGCCGCGGGCTGCCGCTTTTTTGCCGGGTATCCCATCACGCCGGCCACCGAGGTAGCAGAGCGCATGTCCCAACGTCTGCCCCAGGTGGACGGAGTCTACATCCAGATGGAGGACGAAATTGCCTCCATGGCCGCTATTCTCGGGGCTTCCTGGGGAGGGGTCAAATCCATGACTTCCACCTCGGGTCCGGGTTTTTCCCTGATGATGGAGAACATCGGCCTCGGAATGATGACTGAAACTCCGTGCGTGGTGGTGAACATACAGCGCGCGGGGCCATCCACCGGATTGCCCACTCTGGTGGGCCAGGCGGACATTATGCAGGCGAGATGGGGTTCTCACGGAGACTACGGGTGCATCGCGCTGGCCCCGTCCTCTCCACAGGAGTGTTTCGATCTGACCATCGAGGCGTTCAACCTTTCCGAGACTTACCGGTTGCCCGTTTTCCTCATGGCCGACGAAGTGGTAGGCCACATGACCGAAAGGGTAGTCATCCCGGAGCGCGAGAAGATACGTGTGGTAAACCGTGCAAAGCCGGAAGTGGCGCCGGGCGACTACCTGGGGTTTGACACGGTCGGTCCCATGCCAGCGCCCATGGCGGTGGTGGGCGAAGGCTATCATGTTCACGTAACGGGCCTGACCCACGATGAGCGAGGATACCCGGTCATCACGGACGCTGTGCAGGAACGCAACGTAAGGCATCTGGTGGACAAGATCCGTCGGCACGCGGACGACATAATAAGGGTCGAGACCATAGGGTTGGATGACGCAGAGGTTGTTGTCATAGCCTACGGGTGCACCGGCCGCGTGGCCCGTCAGGCAGTGGAAGATATGATCCAAAGCGGACGCAAAGTCGGTTTGATAAGGCTTCTCACCGTGTGGCCTTTTCCGTCCAAGCTGATAAGGGAACTGGCGCCGCGAATCAAGGCTTTTGTCGTGCCGGAGATAAACTACGGCCAGATCAGCTACGAGGTTGAACGCACAGCGGGCGGCTTGGCCCAAACTGTGCTCATGGCCCTGATGGGTGGGTCCATTCACACACCCGAGGAAATAGTGGAGGTGGTTGAAGAGCACCTCTGAACGCGCCGGGTGGATCGCGGTGTTCCCGGGCCACGACCGTGCCTTGCGAAAGCCGGCGAGCCCACTGCGCAGCAAGCGCGCTCTTGGAGTACCCTTGTCCGAGGCGAAGCCACGGACCAGTGAACAACGGTAAGGACTTTCATGTTTCGTCGGCGCCTTTGTTTTTAGGCATGCAAGTCGATCTGACAAAGATTTCAATCGTGTGGATGCGGAATGCTCGAATCGACCGGTTCCGCACGGCTATTCGGAGATTTCATGAAAATTCATCTAAGAGAGATGGAGCGGTTTGACAAAGAAGCCGAGGACCGGCTTGTGCAGAAAGATCACGGTTTGCACCCCGACGACATGTACTTGAAGCCGGGAAGGATTCCCCACATATGGTGCCCCGGGTGCGGCCTGGGAGTTGTGCTGACCGCATTCATCGAGGCCCTCAGGGACAAGCGGATCCCTGTGGACAAATGCGCGATGGCTTCGGGCATTGGTTGCACGGGCAGGGCCGCTGGTTACCTGGACATGGACACTTACCACACGACCCATGGCCGGGCCATTCCCTTTGCCACGGGTCTGGTGGCGGCCAGGCCTGATCTGCAAGTGACGGTCTTTTCCGGAGACGGAGATCTGTTCGCCATCGGAGGCAACCATCTCATACATGCTGCAAGGCGCAACATCGACCTCAGGGTAATCTGTGTAAACAACTTCAACTACGGCATGACAGGCGGCCAGGCCGGGCCCACGACGCCTCTGGACGCGATAACGAGCACTACTCGTCTCGGAAACGCGGAGCCGGGGTTCAACTTGCCGCATCTGGCCCACGCATCAGGAGCGGTATACGTGGCCCGCTGGACCACCCTGCACGCGAGACAACTCGTTCACTCCATCTCGCGGACCTTTGAGAAGAAGGGGTTTACCTTTATTGAGGTGATTGCTCCATGTCCTACGGGTTACGGAAGACCCAACAAGCTCGGCTCGGGCCTGGATGAGATGCGTTACTACCGGGAGATGTCCGAGATCCGCGATGGAGCGGACCCAAGCGAGGCTGAAATCCGACTAAAAGGAAAGATTCTCGTAGGGACTTTTGTCGATGAGGAACGGCCCGATTTTATGGAGAATTACCGCACGGGCGTTATTGATAAGGCCAAGAGCAAGGATGAGGGAAAGGCCGCATGAGCGAGAAAAAGGAGATTAGACTGGCCGGCTTTGGTGGACAGGGAATCATCCTTGCCGGGCATATCCTGGGCAAGGCCGCGACCCTGTTCGACAAAAAGGAAGCGGTCTTCACACAGAGTTACGGGCCCGAGGCGAGGGGAGGATCTTGTTCCGCAGACGTGGTGATTTCCGATGAGGTCATCCACTACCCCAAAGTCGGCGCGCCTTCGCTGCTCGTGTTGATGAGCCAGGGAGCACTGGCCACTTACGGTGGATCCATGAATCCTGGTGGAGTGATCATTGTGGACGAAGACATGGTCAAGATGGATAAGGATCCTGAAGGCACAACTGTCTATAGGGTCCCGTGTACCCGTATCGCCGAGGATTTGGGACGCAAGATCGTGGCCAATATCGTGATGTTGGGAGCGATCGCGGCGCTGGGTGGAGCAGTATCGTACGAATCGATGAAGGAATCGGTGCTGTCGTCTATTCCACCGGGAACCGAGGAACTCAACATTTCAGCTTTTGACAAGGGCTATGAGTACGGTCAGGTGATTTTGAGCCGAGTCTGAGGCTCACTCGGCTCATTAGGTCCGGACCGAACTGGAACGCGATAACCGGAAGGAAACACTCCCAATTGAAAGAGAATTTGGAAGAGCGTGAGCGAGATTTTGAATCCAATGACCTGCGTATCGGAGTCTACGTTTGTCATTGCGGCAAGAATATCGGTGGCACGGTGCGCTGTGAGGAGGTAGCCGAGTTTGCCAAGGACCTTCCCGGAGTGGCCTTAGCCGCGGATTCTCTGTATATGTGCTCGGAACCCGGTCAAGAGCAGATCAAGTCCGACATAAAGGAGCATCAGCTAAACCGGGTGGTGGTGGCGTCTTGCACTCCACGACTCCACGAACCTACCTTCAGAGCGGCTTGTGAAAGCGCAGGGCTAAATCAGTATCTGATGGAGATGGCAAATATTCGGGAGCATTGCTCCTGGGTACATCTCCATGACAAGGACTCGGCAACGGAAAAGGCCAAGGATCTCGTGGCGATGTCCGTGAGCCGGGTCTCGCGGCTGGTCCCACAGCACGAGTTGACCGTTCCGGTAGCGAGGAAAGCACTGGTGATCGGTGGCGGCGTCGCGGGGATACAGTCTGCGCTGGACATGGCCGACGCGGGGTACAAAGTATATCTGGTTGAGAAATCGGGAAGTATCGGCGGCCGCATGGCCCAGATCGACAAGACCTTCCCCACCATGGACTGTTCCATCTGCATTTTGGCCCCCAAGATGAGCGAGGTGGGCCGTCATCCCAACATAGAGTTGCTCACTCTTGCCGATGTGCAGGATGTCTCAGGGCATGTGGGGAATTTCAGGGTCAAAGTACTGAAGAAGGCCCGATATGTGTCGGATGAGTGTACTTCATGCGGTGACTGCGTGGACCCATGCCCACAACTGGTCCCGGATGAATTCGAAGCAGGTCTGTCTTTTAGAAAGGCCATTCATATTCCGTTTCCACAGGCGGTCCCATCCAAGTTTCGCATAGACATGGAAAACTGTCTGAACAAGGAGGGCATAGTTGCCTGCGACAAGTGCTATCGAGCCTGTGAGCACAAGTGTATTCACTTTGGAGATCGGGACGAGACAATCGATTTGGAGGTCGGAACAATCGTGGTTGCCACGGGCGTGGATGTGTTTGACCCGCGGGGCCTAACGGAGTTTGGATACGCGCGGTTTCCAAATGTAATCACGACGTTGGAATTCGAGCGGTTGATTAACGCAGGTGGTCCTACTTCAGGTGAACTCATTCGGCCTTCCAACAGGCTCAGACCGAAGAAGATAGCGTTTATTCAGTGTATTGGTTCCCGGAGCAAGCGCAGCAATCCCTATTGCAGCAACGTGTGTTGCATGAACACCATCAAAGATTCGCTCCTGATCAAGGAACACTGGCCTGACACCGAGATCACGGTTTTCTACATCGACATCCGGGCCTTTGGAAAAGGCTTCGAGGATCTGTTCAACAGGTCTCGCCGAGAAGGCGTGAGTTACATCCGCGGTATTCCCGGAGAGATCGTCGAGGACCTGGAAACAAAGGACCTTACCCTGATCGGAGAGAACACCCTCCTGGGACGCCGGTATCGTCATCACGCGGACATGGTGATTCTTTCGGTAGGCATAAAGCCGAGTACCAATACCGGAGGAGTACAGAGACTGCTGAACCTCTCCACCGATATCGATGGATTCTATATGGAGGCTCATCCGAAGTTGCGTCCTGTGGACACGACTACGGGAGGCGTCTTCCTTGCCGGCACGGCTGAAGGTCCCAAGGATATCAAGGATTCGGTGACGCAGGCTTCGGCCGCGGCCTCCAGGGCCAATATCCTGATGAGCAAGGGTGAGGTCCAAATCCCGGCAATAACAGCCAAGATTGACGCGGACAAATGCAACGCGTGCGGCTTGTGCGCCAGGGTTTGTCCCTATCATGCGATAGTGGGGAGCAAAGAGCAAGGTTACTATCGTGTGATCGAGGCCATGTGCCAGGGATGCGGGGCCTGTGTGCCTGAGTGCAAGTTCGGGGCCCTTGACCAGACGCATTTCACCAACGATCAAATAGTAAGCCAGTTGGATCAGGCGCTGGCGCATGATCCGAATAACAAAATCCTCGCGTTCGCGTGCAACTGGTGCTCGTACGCGGGGGCCGACTTCGCGGGAGTGTCGCGCATGCAGTACCCGCACAATGTCCGCATCATACGGACAATGTGTTCCGGTCGGGTTTCTCCCAAGTGGATTGAAAGGGCCTTCCTCAAAGGCGTGGGCGCGGTGCTGGTTTCCGGGTGTCATCTCGCGGACTGCCATTACAATCACGCCAATCAACAGACGGTCAAGCGACTGGAGCGTTTTTGGAAACGTATGGAGAGAAACGGCATCAACAAGGATAGACTCAGGCTCGCTTGGATTTCAGCAGCCGAAGGGGCCCAGTTTGCCCAGGTGATCCATGACATGGCGGCCGGATTGACGAAGATAACTCCTGCTGAGATCAGTCAAACTATTGAGAGACTGGAGAAAATCGCTAAGAAGAAGGGCAGCTTGACATGACGGATATGGTGGTCAGGACCGGTTTGTCCCGAAAGGATATCTATGAATGCTATCAGTGCGCTCGTTGCACCGGCTCCTGCCCCGCCCTGGAAGTGAGGCCGGACGCGTACGGGCCCAGAGAGACGATCCTTAGATGGCTCGATCAGGGTCGGGACAAATTGACAAGGGACAAGCACATTTGGCTATGCTGCACTTGCAACGTGTGCGAAGAACGCTGTCCCCAGATGCTTCCAATCTCAGATCTTCTGACTGATTTGCGCAACCTCGCTGCCCGTAGGGGGAACATCCCCGACAGGCTTGCCGCGGCCATACGATTGCTGGCCGTGACCGGCCGCACAATGATCGTCCATCAACTCGATGAAATGCGGGCCCATCACGGATTGGAACCGCTGCCACCCGCGGCGGCCGAGGAGGTGCGGGCCATCCTGAAGGAAACCGGGTTGGACGAAGTTATTGAATTCTAGTCCGGGCCGGTTCAGCCGGCGCGGCGCCCCGAAAAAGGTGATCATGAAATATGCCCTGTATCTGGGATGCTCAATCCCAATAAAATATCCGGGTTTTGAAGCCGCGACCCGCCTGGTATGTGAGAAGCTGGAAATAGAACTTGTAGATTTGTCCTTCTCGTGCTGTCCCCCTTCCACCAGCATGAAGCAGGTGCACTACGGCTCATGGCTTGCCCTGGCGGCACGCAACCTCTGCGTCGCGGAAGAGGCCGGTTTGGATCTGTTGACCCTGTGCTCCGGTTGCGTCAACACTCTCAAGGAAGCCAATCATATTCTCAAAGAGAATGACAGCAAAAGGCGCAGAGTCAACCGCGTTCTGAAAAGCGTCAACCACCGGTTCGAGGGGACCATAGAAGTGACCCATATCCTGGACGTGCTGTGTCAGGACTCTGTTCAGGACAAGATCAAGGCGCTGAAGGCCAGAGACATTCCGTTGAGAATGGGCGCGCACTACGGCTGTCACTATTTTCGTCCGAGCGCGGTAATGAAACCCCAGGTACTCGACGAGGACGAATACCCCCTGCCCATGCACATGGATGAACTGCTCTCATTCATCGGCGCGGAACCCATTCAATTCGGGCGCAAATATCTGTGCTGCGGTATGCCTCTGGGCGCGAACATGGACCAGGATGCGGGGTACGCGCTCACACGTGAGAAACTGTTCCACATTCGTGCGAGCAATGTCCAGGCGCTGTCCGTGGTATGCCCGTCGTGCTTCGAGCAGTTCGACATGGGGCAGATCATACTGGGACGGAAGTACAAAGAAAAAGACCATATTCCCACATTCTACCTCACCCAACTCCTGGGCCTTTACATGGGCATGAGTCCCACTGAAGTGGGGATGGACGTGCATCGGATCAAAACCAGAAAGCTTCTCAAGACAATCGGCATAGAGTGAAGCTTTCAACTGTCGAGAACCAAGAAAATGACAGAAAAAAAGACAAAACCTCCGCTCAGCAAAGAAGAGATTCAGGAACTCCGCGAAGATCTGGCCCTTGCAGACACACTTTTCAGGATAGAGAACACCATACTGGTGCTGTCCGGTAAAGGGGGGGTCGGTAAGAGCACGGTCGCCGTCAATGTGGCCGCGGCCCTTGCCGCGTCCGATCTGCAAGTGGGACTGTTGGACATTGATATTCACGGCCCAAGTGTCCCGACGCTGCTGAAACTGGAACGCGCATCAGTGACCGGCCTTTCCGAGAAAGGCATGATGGCGCCCGTGAGGTACAATGACAACCTGAAGGTCTTGTCCGTTGAATTCCTGCTCAAGGATCAGAAGCACGAGGCCGTTATCTGGCGCGGCCCAATGAAACACGGCATCATCCGGCAATTCCTCTCAGAGGCCGACTGGGGAAACCTGGACTTCCTCATTGTGGACGCTCCCCCGGGAACCGGAGACGAACCGCTCTCCATATGCCAGATGGCCCCTCCGCGGTCCCAGGCCCTGATAGTCACCACACCACAGGAGGTTGCAGTCAAAGACGTGAAAAAGTCGATCCGATTCTGCAAGAACCTCGGGATGCCCGTATTCGGGATTGTAGAAAACATGAGCGGATTCGTTTGCCCCGATTGCGGGGCCACCCACGAGATCTTCAAGAGTGGGGGTGGAGAAAGACTCGCGCGGGAAACCGGATTCCGTTTCCTGGGCAAGATCCCCATTGACCCTCGACTCGTGACCGCATCCGACGACGGCAAACCGTTCGTCCTGGAATATCCGACCTCCCCCACGACAAAGGTATTTGACACAATAATCGAGAAAATCCTCCCCCTGGCCCCACCGAAGATGAAGAAACATTAGTACGGATCCTACATGGAACGCTCAAGCCTGCCAATGGGCATGGAGGTTCACCGGGGGAGGCGCTTTTGCAGGAACGCCTCCCTCGGACCCTATAGGTGTTAACTTAGCTCAAATGCGCCGAAGGAATCCGCCGATAATGGGATCAGCGATGTGCGGCCGTCCGGATCGTCACCCCGGCGAAAGCCGGGGTCCAGTCAAACAATCGCCCAGTACAAATCCTGGCCCACAGGAAGAAGTTTCCGAGGAATGCGAAATTGATTTCGAGAACCACGAAACTCATCCTTTCCCCCTCATCATCTGGATTCCGGCTTTCGCCGGAATGACGTACGAGGAACTGCAGTCGTAGTAAGCATAGCGCCTATGCCGGCTTGCCCAGTCCCGCGGGACTCGTCGTCACACATTTGAACGCGCGTGCGCGTCACCTATGACCACCATTGCGCTTATCTTTTGCCAACTCGCAATTTGACGTTGCCAGAGGACAGTCGTCACAGGTCGAGCAATTATCCGGGCAAGTGATCTCTCCGGACTTGGCTGATGTGAAGGTTTTCCAGAAACGGTGGCTCAGATACCCTACCGCGGCCGAAACAACCACAAGCGTGATTAATGTCTGGAGCATGGCAGTCTTAAGACAACCCTACGGGATCACACAGGCTTCACGAGGATCTTTGAGGCGTCGGTCACTGACAGGGAGATATGATATCCCTTGATGTTGGCATGGATGGTTCCCGAGTCGTGGTCTTGTTTTTCGATCTCCACAATCGCTGCGTTTTCAAGACCCTCTTTGGCAAGCCGCTTTCTGAAGTCCGCGGTTCCCTTTACATTTTCGACAATTACCTGCGATCCCATGTCTGCTCCAGCCAGTGTAAGCCCCTTGGCCAGAGCGGTTTTTTGGGCCTTGTCTCTTGCCCTGGCCCTCTTGCGGGCCGTGTCCAGACAGGACACGCAGTCGTCGCAGCTTTCCGACACCACCTCCGTCCATCTGGTCTGGTCCACGGGGCACATCTCCATGAATTCCATGAAGCCGATCAGCTTCTCTATTACTTCCGGGTCAAGGTGGTGTTCCATTCGACACGCGTTGTCCTCGGCCACGGAATCCTTGAGTTGCAGGACCCGGGTCAGAAAGCGTTTCAGGACCTCATGTTTTCGGACGATTTCCCTTGCCTTTGCGAGCCCCCTGGGGGTTAGGGCAATATACTGATGGGGATCGTACTCAATGAGTCCTTTTGCCCCAAGGCTCCTAAGAGCGGAACTCACCGAAGACATCTTCACCCCGAGCTTCTTGGCGATATCCCGGACGCGAGCAATGCGACGCTCCTGTTCCAGGTGGTAGATAGTTTCCAGATAGTCCTCCATCGCGGAGGTAAGGCTCGGCAGTGGTTCGGACGACCCCATCAGGATTCTCCTTTACTCAATCCCAGTCTCAATATGACGAAGGCGTCGGCTCATGTCAAGCTCGCTCATACCGATACAAAACATTGTTAGTCGAGTCTTCCAGATTACTGACTATGATCCTTCCCATCAATCGGCATTACTCGGGGAAGATTTTCCCCTCTGTTACCTTTGTCTCTTTTCCTTCTTCTTTTCTTTTTTTCACTTTGAAATAGTCTCTGATCCTCTCAACGTCTTTGCAGGTGATTCCCCGGATTTCGGCGATTTCCTCGTCTGAGGCTGCAAGCGTTTTCTTGAGGCTCCCGAACGCGGTCAGCAGGGCCTCTCTCTTCTTTGGACCGATACCGGGGACCTTGTCCAGGGCTGATTGTATCACCGCCTTGCCGTAGCGCTTTGTGTGTGTTGCATGAGCCACACGGTGTGATTCGTCGCGGATCCTCATCAGGAGCATGAGGCCCGGATCTCCGTGCGGAAAGGTAACAGGGTTCTTCCTGTTGGGGAGGAATATCCGATCCTGCGCCTTTTCTTTGCGGGCTTTGGCGATCGCTGCCACCGGTGGGGCCTCATCTCCCAGTTGATCCCTCAGCGCGGCAATGGCCGCGTTGAGCTGTGATTTCCCGCCGTCTATGAGGAAAAGGTCCGGCAGAGGATCTTCGTCGCGGTGGGAGACTCGTCGAGTGATGGTTTGGTAGATCATTCCAGGATCGTCCTGATCCGAGAAGCCCTTCATTTTGAACTGCCTGTACGCTGTCTTGTCCGGCGCGGCATTCTTGAACGAGACCTTTGCCCCCATAGGATGGCTGCCGGAGGTGTTGGAGATGTCGTAGCCCTCGATTACCGTGGGCGGCTCGGGTAATCGGAGTTCAGTAGTGACGCGTTCGAGAGCGTCGGCCACCGTATCCTTGTGTTTCTCTCGCATCATTGAGTTGTGAGCGTTTTTCAGCGCGAGTTTCATGAGCCGTGTACCCCGGCCCCGAACAGGAACCCGGAGGCTGACCTTGGCGCCCCGTACCTCAGAGAGCCAGTCCGATATTAGATCGGGTTGTTCGATGGGGTGAGAGATCAACACCTCCCCGGGAACAAACGCGCCCGCGCCATAGTACTGCTTTATGAACGAGGCGAGAACCTCATGATCCTCCAGCGCGGGATTGCGGAAAGAATACGACTCCCCGGACAACAGGTTCCCTTTGCGAACTGAGAGCAGCTCCAGCACGAACAGGTCCGTGTTTCCGGTGATCAGTCCGATGACGTCCTGGTCCTTGAGGTGAAAGAAAGAGACGTTCTGGGCTTCCAGCGTTCGTTCGACCGCGGCAAGCCGATCTCTGACCCGTGCGGCCTCCTCAAAGCGCAATTCGCCCGCGGTCTGTTTCATCTCTCTTTTCATTTGCCGGACCAGGTCTTCGCTTCTACCCGAGAGCAGCATGGCAACCCCCTCCACCATGCGGTTGTACTCCTGGAGGTCCACCTTTCCGGCGCACGGGCCCAGGCATCGTTTCATCTGACAATTAAGACAGGGTCGCTTGCGTGTGGAGAAATTCCGTTCCGTGCACTGCCGCAAAGGGAAGAGTTTCAGTATGAACTTCAGGGTAACGCGGGCATCTTTGGCAGAAGAGTAGGGCCCAAAATATCGTTCGGAATCAGGCTTTATCTTCTGAGTCCGGACCAGGGTGAGTCTGGGAAATTCGTGGGAGACGTTAAGTCTAAGTGAAAAGAATGATTTGTCGTCACGCAGGGTGACGTTGTATCGGGGTCTGTGTTGTTTGATGAGATTGTTCTCAAGAATCAGGGCCTCTTTTTCGGTTTCCGTGAGTATGGTTCGGACCGTCTCCACCTTTCCCATGAGCAAAGGGATCCGGGGCCTATCATCCCCACCCTTGAGAAAATAGCTTCGGACCCGATTCTTGAGGCTCGATGCCTTTCCCACGTAAAGCACCCTGCCCCGGGCATCGACCATCATATAGACACCCGGGGAAGTCGGAAGATTCTTCAGGAATTGTTCGTCCACAGCCATGTTTTTGTTCCTGTCGTCCCTCTGCTCGTGCATCGTGGTGTGCGCCCGCGGTAACCCCTCAGTCATTCGGGAGGCTCCCGGCAGATGTCATTGCGAGCGGAGCGAAGCAATCTCCTGCGCGCTGATAATGGGGATCGCCTCTTCGTTTCTCTCCTCGCAATGACACACGCCAGGAGACGATCTGCCCCGCGCAACTGATAGGGGTTACCGTCCGCGGCTTTTTGTCCTTGATAGTGACCACCGTAATCTGCTATTACTATTTATTTCGCGTTGTGAGGGTTTGTCAATCAACAGCGTGCTGGAAACTGGAGGTCTTCCCATGAAAAAGAACGAGGACCGGAAGCTGGCTGAAAAGCTGTTCTTGGATGATCGGGGCAGGATCGCCAACAAAGATCTGGCCGAGCGAGTGGGCGTTCATCCGGCGACCATTGCCCGTTGGAGAAGGATCGATGACTGGGATCTGAAACTGGTCCGGGCCGTGAGCGCGCCGGAGGCATTCGACCAATCGGAAGAAGATCCTTACGAGACGGACCTTCGTCATATTGCCCTGCTCAATGCCAGGATCGACGCCTACCTTGAGCGGAAGGAACTCCTACCTACGGAAATACTGGTATTGGCTGAAGCCAAGTTACACCTGATGAACTGCAATGAGATCGTCAACGATCAAATGCGATTCCCTCTCCTGGAGCCTTTTGGAGAAGAAGCGGACGATTTCTGACTGACAACATCTTTAAGGAGCTTTTTAGCTATGATTGAGATGAGATTTCACGGCAGAGGCGGCCAAGGAGCGGTGACTTCAGCCGAACTGGTGGCCCGGGCCGCAATTGACACGGGGAAGTTCGCCACCGCGTTTCCAAGCTTCGGGCCTGAGCGTCGGGGCGCGCCCGTTGTCGCGTTCGCGCGGGTCGATGACGAGCCGGTCCGGCTGAGATCCAAAATCTATGCCCCGGACGTAGTGGTTGTTCTAGACCCTTCGCTGTTGGGCATCGCCAATCCCGCGGATGGACTGAAAAGCGATGGAGTGATTATCGTAAACACTTCCTATGATCCGGATCATATCCGCAAAGAACTCTCATTCAGCGGAAAGATCGTGGTAGTGGACGCGAACCTCATTGCCCGGGAAGTGATCGGGCTACCGATCACCAACACCACAATGCTGGGCGCGCTGGTGAAAGGAACAGGGTTGCTTCCAGTGGAGGCGCTCGAAAAACCGTTCAAGGAGCGCTTCGGCAAGATAGCGGGCAAGAACATCGAGGCTATGAAGCGTGCGTTCAAAGAAGCCACCATCGGCTGACCTGTCCGCCAAGGTCCATCAGGTGATCTTGGCGTCCTATTCACCCGACATCTATTGTACGGAGGAGATCGTGACTAAACCAATTGACCAGATCGCCTGGCAAGAAGTGGAGCCGGGAGGGGTGATCACTGAACCGGGAAATGCGTCGAGCTACCATACAGGGACCTGGCGCTCACAGAGGCCGGTCTGCGATGATGAAACGTGCATTCGTTGCTGGAGATGTTTCATAATGTGTCCGGATGCGGCAATAACCCCCAACTACGAAGACAACCGCTTTGAATGGAACTTCGACTACTGCAAGGGCTGTGGAATATGCGCCTACGAGTGCCCTACTGACTCCATTGAAATGGTAGAGGAGGGGGAGTGATGGGCAAGAAAGTTGGAATAGAGGTATCAATCGCAGCGGCTGAGGCCGTGGGACTCTGTGACGTGGACGTGGTGGCCGCGTATCCGATCACTCCTCAGACTCACGTGGTGGAACACCTGGCGGAACTGGTGGCCGAAGGGCATCTGGACGCGGAGTTCGTTCCGGTGGAATCCGAGCATTCAGCGATGAGCGTCTGCTGCGGATCAGCTGCGGCCGGGGCACGGACCTTCACGTCCACCGCGGCTCAGGGCTTGGCCTTGATGTCCGAGATCGTATTCATCACGTCCGGGATGCGCTTGCCGGTGGTAATGCTGTTGGCCAATCGAGCGTTGAGCGCGCCACTGTCAATCTGGAACGACCATTCCGATGTGATGATGGTCCGTGATTCCGGCTGGATACAGGTCTTCTGTGTAAACGGGCAGGAGGCTTACGATCACGTGTTCCACTCCTTCAGAGTAGGCGAAGACCCAAAGGTGTCCCTGCCGGTAATGCTGAACATGGACGGATTTACCCTTACCCATGTCATCGAACCCATTGAATTCTGGACCAAAGAAATGGTCAAGGAATATCTCCCGCCGTACAAGCCGCTGAACACGCTGCATCCGGACAAGGTCGTCACTATGGGCGCGTTCGGAATGCCGGAGATTTACGCGGAACAGAAGTTCGCGCACGAGGACGTGTTGAAGAATTCCCGGAGCGTGGTGGACCAGGCCTGGGAAGAACTTGCCAAGGTGTGCGGAAGAAAATACTCAGCGTTGGATCTATACAAGGCCGACGGCGCGGAGACCCTGATACTGGCTATGGGTTCCATCTGCGAAACCGCTTCGTTGGCTGTGGATAAGATGCGGGAGCAGGGCAAGAAGGTTGGGCTGGTCAAGCTGAGACTCTGGCGACCGTTGCCCATTGACGAGATCCGGAAGGCTCTGGGCGGCGCAAAGGATGTTGTGGTCCTGGATCGATCTCTGTGTCTCGGTGGTGGAAACGCGCCGGTTACGTCCGAGATCAGGTCGGTCATGTACAACGAAGCTCAACGACCCAATGTTCACTGTATGGTCGCCGGACTGGGCGGCAGAGACGTTACGCCGGATGATGTGTCCGACATGGTGGACATGGCCCTCAAGGGGACCGGGTCCGAATATCACATCTACGGTGTCAGAGGATGAACAATTCGATAGATATGCAGGGGTAACCGTTCACCGGGAGATGTGAGCTGCCGGAATCGCGATGGGGGAGGTTTGGAGGGGGAGATGGTCTCCCCCTCCATTCTCCCCGGGCGCAGAGCCGCCTCAAGCCCGGTGAACTAATACATGCAGGGAGAATCCCATGGCTGAAGATAAGAAGCAAAAGGTCATAAAACCACTCAAGAACTTTTCCACTGAAGAACTTGTGGCCTCAGGTCATCGCGCCTGTCAGGGCTGCGCGGAGATCCTCGCGGTACGGCATGTGCTCAAGGCCATTGGGCCGGACATGGTGCTGGCCATGGCCACCGGATGTATGGAAATCATATCAACGCCATATCCGTCCACCTCATGGAACATCCCGTGGATACACGTGGCCTTCGAGAATGCCGCGGCCGTGGGCGCAGGAGTCGAATCGGGACTCAAAGCGCTCCGGCGCAAGGGGAGGATACCCGACAAGGACGTTACCGTAGTGGCCATGGCGGGTGACGGCGGCACCACGGATATCGGATTTCAGGCACTATCGGGAATGTTCGAACGCGGACACAAAATGATCTACGTCTGTGTTGACAACGAAGCGTACATGAACACAGGGATTCAACGATCTTCTTCCACCCCGTTCGGCGCGGCCACTACCACGTCGCCGGCAGGCAAGGCCAGGCCGACCGGTCAGAACACATGGAAAAAGGACATGACCGCCATTGCCGCGGCCCACAACATCCCGTACGCTGCCACCGCTTGTCCCAGCTTCTACAACGACCTGAGGAAAAAGGTGGAAAAGGCCAAAGCAGTCGACGGACCCGCTTACCTCCACATACTGTCCGTGTGTCCAACGGGATGGAGGATTCCTCCCGAAAAGGCCATCGAATACGGAACATTGGCGGTCAACACAGGGGTCTTTCCCCTCTACGAGGTGGAAAACGGGGACTGGAAACTGAGCCGTAAACCCAAGGAACTCAAGCCCTTGACAGATTACTTCAAGGGCCAGGGACGTTTCCGCCACCTGGATGAACAGACGGTGGAGCATATCCAGTTGGAGGTGACCAAGAAGTGGGAACGGCTGGTGAAGATGTGCGA
>CAZGNL010000024.1:0-40223 GCA_964527475.1 uncultured Syntrophaceae bacterium | reverse complement strand
CCGCGACGATCTGGAGGACATTCACGTCAACATAGAGGAGGCCCTGAAATCCAAGGTGGGTGAAGTTGCCGGAAAGCTGCACACAGCCCGAAGTCGCAACGATCAGGTTGTCCTGGATCTTCGCCTGTACGTCAAGGCTCAGGTGGATCTCGTCAGGGAAGCGCTGCTGAAACTGATGAAATCCCTGGTTGACAAGGCATCGGAGGAAATTGACCTGATCATGCCGGGTTATACGCATCTGCAGAGGGCCCAGCCCGTTCGCCCGGCCCATCACTTGATGGCCTATTCCGAAATGGCGCGGAGAGACTGGGAGCGATTCACCGATGCCGTCGATCGACTGGATCAAATGCCACTTGGGTCGGCTGCCCTGGCAGGGACTACCTTTCCAATTGACAGGGAATCCGTGGCAACGGACCTGGGATTCTCCACCGTTTCAGCGAATTCCATGGACGCGGTTTCCGACAGGGATTTTGTTGTAGAATTTCTCTTTAACTGTGCAATGGTGATGATGCACCTGTCTCGTCTCGCTGAGGAGCTGATACTGTGGTCTACTGAGGAATTCGGATTCTGCACACTTCCGGACGAATTCTGTTCGGGTTCCAGCATAATGCCGCAGAAGAAGAATCCCGACGCGTGCGAACTCATAAGAGGAAAGACCGGCCGGGTTTACGGAGATCTGACCGCGCTGCTGACTACGATGAAAGGGCTGCCCCTTGCATACAACAAGGATTTGCAGGAGGACAAGGAGCCTTTGTTCGACGCGGTAGACACGGTCTTGGGATCGGTAGGAATAATGGGAGAGCTTATTCCCGGCATCCGATTCCACAAGGAGAGCATGTTGACCGCAGCATCCGACCAGGCACTGGCTGCGACGGACCTGGCGGATAGTCTTGCAAGACAGGGTGTTCCTTTCAGGGAGGCCCATTCCCGAATAGGAGCTATTATTCGAGGATCGGGCGCTGAATCCGGGAAAGGTGTGGAGAAGGAAACCCTGCCCGGTCCTGAAGACATGGTGGAGGCCCGATCACACAAGGGCGGTACCGCGAGAAAGGCAGTCAAAGAGCATATTCGGGCTACGAGAAGGTTTCTGGCTGCAAAACGAAAATGAACCCGGCGGGCCGGTTGGAACCAAACTGAGCAGGGAGACGCAGGATTGAGGACGCGCGGGCGAGTATGCCTTGTCATCATCTATTGTCTTCTCGTGGCCTGTGGACACAGAACCAGCCCGCGGCCGGCCTCTGCACCTATTCCTGGAGAGGTCGGATTGATCGACGCTGAGGCTTATCCCGACAGAATTGTTCTTCGGTGGGGAACCCCTGTGTCAAACACGGACGGTTCCGCTTTGACGGATATCTCCGGATTCAAGGTCTATCGAACAGCGACAATGGTCGGCGAGGAGTGTGAAGACTGCGACGACCGGAAGCTCCATTCCAACGTAGATTATGAGCATCCGGTGAACGCGCTGATCAAGGACGGCGAAGTTGTTTACACTGACAAGAGGGTTGACCTGGGACACACTTACCGTTACCGGATCTCCGCGTACAGCCTCAAAGGCAGGGAGGGTCCTACCAGCGAAGATGTCGAAGTGATCCTGGATAAGCCCCCTCCGTCTCCGGGCGAGCTTCAGGCCAAAATCGATTCCAGGGGTGTTGTTCTTGAGTGGGCCGCGCCGGAACCCCTGGGGGGAATACTCGGTTACCGGGTCTATAGAGGAGAGAGTGACAAGACTGAAAAAATGAAGTCCGTGGGACGCACCAGATGGGCGGAAACTACTTTCGTGGACAAAGGGGTTGAAAAAAACAAGTCATATTACTATGCTGTGAGGTCCCTGAAGATGAACCGGGGCGTGATTCTGGAATCTCGGCCGTCAGGGGTAGTCAGAGCCAGTGTCCCAGCCGTCACCTGGGATCCGCCGGAAAGCGTCAACGCAACGGTGACCGCCACGGGAATCAGAATCTACTGGGACCCGGTGAAGACCGGAACGAGCGAGGCTCGTTACAACATCTATCGTCAGGAATCAGACAATATGTTTGAAAAGCTGAATGAAGAACCGCTTCAAGATCCCTGGTTCCATGACAGCAAGGTTGTCAGTGGAAGAACTTACAGGTACACTGTAACCGCGTTCCCGAAAGGGAGGCCGGAGGACGAGTCGACTCGCTCCGCGTCCGAGGCCAAGGAATTCACCCCATAGATAAGGTCGCACATGCACTACTTCAACTATCGAGACAAAGAGCTATACTGCGAGGATGTGCCCGTAAGCCTGATTGCCGACCAGGTGGGAACACCGCTGTACCTGTACAGTAGAAAGACTCTTGAACGACACTACAGGGTTTTCGAGGAGCCGTTTTCCTCGGTCGACCATATTATCTGCTTTTCAGTCAAGGCGTGCTCCAACCTGGCAATCTTGAGGGTGTTCGGAAATCTCGGCGGCGGTATGGATATAGTCTCCGGGGGGGAACTCTATCGCGCATTGAAGGCGGGCGCAGATCCGAGTAGGATAGTGTACTCGGGCGTAGGGAAAAGGGCTTCGGAAATGGACGAAGCCTTGACCGCGGACATCTTGATGTTCAATGTAGAGTCAGAGGATGAACTTGACTTGCTGGACCAGCGGGCTGAGGCCCTTGGGAAAAGGGCCCGAATTGCGTTGAGGGTCAACCCCGACGTGGACCCTCTCACACATCCGTACATCTCCACCGGGCTCAGGAAGAACAAATTCGGTATCGATGTGGCCCGGTCTGTGAGTATTTATCAGCGAGCCGTACAGATGAAGGGAGTAGATCCTGTGGGCGTGGCTTGCCACATCGGCAGTCAGCTTACGGAACTGGCTCCTATCCTTGAGACGGTGGAACGACTTCGGGAGTTGATAGAGCGTTTGCGTTCACAAGGGATTGAGATACGCTACCTGGACATCGGAGGCGGACTGGGCATCCCCTATGACTCGGAAGAACCGCCCTTGCCCAAAGAATATGGCACCGCGATCGTTGAGAAGCTCATTGATATGAATCTGACGTTGATCCTGGAACCGGGACGTATACTTGCCGGCAATGCCGGCATACTGGTTACGAGAGTGCTCTACCGAAAGCAGGGCGAGGAAAAGAATTTTGTTGTCTGTGACGCGGCCATGAACGACCTGATTCGTCCCAGCCTCTACGATGCCCATCACGCGATCTGGACGGTGAAAAAGCCGGACACGGAGCCTTTGTCGGACACCAAGATAGTCGCCGACCTCGTTGGGCCCATTTGCGAGACCGGGGATTTCATCGCCCGGTCAAGAAGAATGGATCCGGTGCCGGCAGGCGATCTGTTGGCGGTAATGAGCGCGGGCGCCTACGGTTTTTCCATGTCATCCAACTATAATTCCCGCGTACGAGCGGCCGAGGTGATTGTGGACGGAGACGAATTCTCTGTCATTCGCGATCGCGAAACGTACGCGGATCTCGTTCGAGGCGAGCGAATTCCAACGGCCATTCTACAGACAGGCTAAAGGAGGTTAGAATGTTCTCAGGCGCCTTCACCGCGCTGGTGACCCCATTCAAGGACGGTCAAGTTGATGAAGCAAGTCTGAAATCGCTGATTCGATTCGGAATCGACGGCGGTGTCAGCGGGCTCGTCCCCTGTGGTACAACGGGCGAGTCCCCAACTCTCAGCCATGACGAGCACAAGCGAGTTGTGGACGTGGTAGTGAAGGAGGCCGCGGGGCAGGTCAAGGTGATCGCGGGCTCCGGTTCCAACAGCACTGAAGAAGCAATAGAACTCACTCGCCACGCCAGGCTGGCAGGCGCGGACGCCGCACTATTGGTGACGCCATACTACAACAAGCCGACCCAGGAAGGGCTGTACAGGCACTTCAAGGCAATTGCCGACGGGGTAGATATCCCGCTGGTTCCGTACAATATCAAAGGACGAACAGCGGTGAACATAGAGAACCAGACTATGCAGCGTCTTTCTCAAATACCCAATATTGTTGGAGTCAAGGAGGCTTCGGGCGACATAGGACAGATGAGCGAAGTCATCCGATTGTGTGGGCCTGAATTCGACGTGCTCTCCGGTGACGACAACATGACACTACCTCTCATGGCGCTCGGTGGAAAGGGCGTCATTTCCGTGGTAACCAACATCGCCCCGGACAGGATGTCCTCGCTTGTTCAGAACATGATATCCGGGAATCTGGAGAAGGCGCGAGCAATCCATTTTGAGATCTCCGAGCTTTGTCAGGCGATGTTCTTTGAGACCAACCCTATCCCGGTAAAGGCTGCTCTGGGAATGATGGGGAAGATCGTACCGGAGTGTCGTCTACCACTGTGTGAACCTTCCTCTGCAAACAAGGACAGGCTCAAGGGTGTCCTTACCAAGTACGGAATGATGTAGCGACTCAAAGGAAACGGAGCCGGAATATGAAAGTTTCTGTATGCGGCGCGGCCGGAAGAATGGGCAGGAGGATTGTTGCCCTGGCTGGTGAGCACCCGAAAATCGATGTTGTGGGGGCTGTTGAGGTCCAGGGCCACTCGCTCCTGGGAGCGGACGCGGGCGATCTGGCCGGTTTGGGTAGCATCGGAGTGGCGCTGACGGACGACCTGAATTCTGCGTTGAGCGCTTGCGACGTGTTGATCGATTTCACTGTTCCAGACCTCTCCGTTGCCAATGTGCTGGCCGCGGCCAAGGTCAGCAAGGCCATTGTTGTCGGTACCACGGGATTCTCGGAAAGTCAGCTTACGGAGATTCTCACGGTGGGAAGCAGTACTCGATGTCTGGTCGCTCCCAACATGAGCATGGGGGTTAACCTGCTCTACGGTCTGGTGGAACAGGTGGCGGCTACGCTGGACGAGTCGTACCACGTGGAAATCATTGAGGCTCATCATGCCATGAAAAAGGACGCTCCCAGCGGAACCGCCAACAAACTCGGTCAGATCATCGCTGAAACCCGGGGCAAGGACCTTGGCAGCGTCGCGGTATTCGGCCGCGAGGGCATGGTCGGCACACGAACCTCCGACGAGATGGGTATGCTGGCCGTCAGAGGCGGTGACATAGTGGGAGAGCATACGGTGATGTTCGTCACCAACGGTGAGCGCATAGAACTGGTTCACAGGGCTCACAGTCGGGACGCGTTCGCAAGAGGGGCAATTCGGGCGGCATTGTGGCTGGTCCCTCAACCGATCGGACTCTATGAGATGCGCGATGTGCTGGGCTTGTAGGCGTAGTTATGAAACTGGTGAGATTTCGCGCCGGGCAAGATGTCCTTCTGGGGCGCGTCGATGGACAAATGGTTCGCCCCTTGGACGATTCAGCGTCTCGGGATGAATACCACCTGGACCGGATACGCTTGGGGCCGCCTGTTGAACCCACGAAGATCGTGGCAGTGGGCCTCAACTATCGCGACCACGCCGAAGAACTGGGGCTCCAGGTTCCGGACGAGCCCCTGTTATTTCTCAAGCCTTCCTCGAGCGTTGTCGGTCCTGGCGATTCGATCGTTCTCCCGCATCAAAGCTCTCGTGTGGACTACGAAGCGGAGCTCGGCGTGGTGATAGGCAAGCCGACTCGAGGAGTGTCGGTGGAAGATGCGCCGACTCATATCCTGGGCTACACATGCCTCAATGACGTTACGGCCCGGGACCTTCAAGAGAAGGACGGGCAATGGACTCGTTCAAAAGGTTTTGACACGTTTTGTCCAATCGGTCCGTGCATTGAGACTGAACTTGACCCGTCGGATCTCGCCATAGAGCTGTTTCTGAACGGCGCTCGAAAGCAGGCCTCACGCACTTCGAAGCTGATATTCAGCCCTGCTGAACTGGTGGAATTCATCTCCGGCGTCATGACCCTCTGGCCCGGGGACGTAATCGCCACGGGCACTACGTCAGGCATCGGCCCCATGAAAGCCGGTGATTCGGTGGAAGTGAGGATTGAAGGTCTCGGTTCCCTCGTCAACTCGGTCGACGGCGCTGGACAATGAGTCCTATGGCTTACATTGGTTTTGGCTCCAATTTGGGAGACAGAAAGGAGAAATTCCGGGAGGCTCTGGAGGCCCTGAATCTGCTTCCGGAAACCATTCTTTTTAGCCATTCGCGGCTATATGAAACCGAACCGGTGGGAATATCCGACGGTGGACCGCGATTCCTCAACGCGGCAGTTGTCATCGAAACCGAGCTTGAGCCCGGTACTCTTATGGAACTGATCCACGAAATAGAATTGGGACTGGGAAAATCCGCGAATCATTCGAGCGATTGTTCGCGGCCCATAGACCTGGATCTTCTGCTGTTCGCCCACAAGCGAATGAACAAGGACGGCCTTGAGGTTCCGCATCCCAGAATGCACCTCCGGGCGTTCGTATTGGTGCCTTTGGCTGAAGTCGCGCCTGGTGTTTTGCACCCCGTCCTAAACCGGACGGTGCAAGACCTTCTCCGGTCGCTTCCTGAAGAAGATCTCAAGGGAATTCGTCCTATTGACGATGTTGTATAACTAGTACTGCACGGCGGAAATTCGCGGGCGGTTTACCTAGCCCCTTGAACCTGGATTCCGGCGAAAGCCGGAATCCAGGTTTCTTCAAGATTTTCTGGACCCCGGCTTTCGCCGGGGTGACGGCGAGGACGGACGGACATCGGGGAATATACTGACAACGAACTTCTGCCGATAATTACTAGAATGATAAGTGGACGCCTGTCAGATGCGAAATCGAACTGAAAACATAAAGGTGCTGATAGCGGAGGATTCGCCGATCCTGAACAATATCTTGAAGGACGTATTTGAGGAATTCGGCTTTCAGGTGGTCCAGGCCTTCGACGGCCTCGAATCAAAGAGCGTGTTTCTCAAGGAGAAGCCCGATGTCACGTTCGTTGACGTCATGATGCCCAAAGTCGGGGGAGTCGACGTGCTCCGTTTCATCAAGGAAAAGGATCCGAAATCCATAGTCGTCGTCATGACCGGTTCAGGGACCGAGGACACTGCTCTGCAAAGCATGAAACTGGGCGCGGATGAATATCTCACAAAGCCGTTTGAGACGGAACAAGTGGTGCACCTGACTAGAAAACTGTTGGAACGCCGTGAGGCCGACAAAGAGCATCAGAGACTTAAGAAGGAGATCCGCAGTGTCGAAAGGTACCTGGCCAACGTCACCACAATTATCAACGAAGGTCTGATTACTACGGATCGGAACGGAAAGATCGAATTCATCAACCTTGCCGCCACCAAGCTTTGGGGCTACAGTCTCGAACAACTGAAGGGGAAGGATGTCCACTTCCTGATTCGGGGAGAGGCCGACACCTTGCTTCACCGCGATCTGGTGAAGGACACGATTCGGCGCGGGAAGATTGAAGGGGAGTTCCATTTCAGGAAGAAAGACAAGGGCACTTTCCTGGGATACCTCTCCACATCCGTCATCGAGGAAAAGGATCGAGTTCGTGGAATAGTGCTGGTAGTGACCGATCTGACCCGTCTACGTGAAGTGGAACGTCGCCTGAAGCAGTCCGAGAAACTGGCGTCCCTGGGGAAGGTCGTGGAGGGTGTTGCTCACGAGGTCAGGAACTGCCTGACTTCGTTGGGCGGATTCACGCTTAGGCTGCGCAAAATGACGGCCGATGTCCCCCAGGGGTTTGAGTACACCCGCATAATGCTCGACGATGTCGCTCGCCTGGAAAAGATGGTCCGTGAAATCGAGGAGTACGTTCGGTTCTCCAAGTTCTATTCATTCCAGTTCACCGAGGTAGATCCGGTAAGACTGATCCATAACGGACACGACAAAGCGCTGGGAAAACTTCCTCCTGAATCTGCCGCATCCGTGACTTTTGAGTTGCAGGCAGACCGTGACCTGCCACGAATCAACGCGGACCCCAAGGCCCTTGAAGAGATCTTTTTCAATTTAATTCTCAACGCTTATGAAGCCATGCCCGGGGGCGGACGGCTGACGGTACAGGTCAAGAAACTCGGTTCCGCAATTTCGGTAGCCTTCAAGGATACCGGAATCGGTATTCACGACCAGGAACTTGGGGAGATATTCAATCCTTTTTTCACTTCCAAGACATCGGGAGCAGGAATGGGCTTGTCCAAAGTGTATCTCCTCGTGGAAGAACACGGCGGAACCACGAATGTTCGGTCTGAGCCTGGAAAGGGTTCTACCTTTGAAGTTCGCTTGCCTTTGGAGCGGTTGTCGAGGGGCGCCCAAACGTGGCGGGCCGCCTCCCGAAGCGGGACAAGCTGAAGCCGGACCCGGCGCGCTCGGTGATAACGCTTCGTCATTGAACAAGTAAAATATCGGGGCCTACGATGGGGGATGCTCGAAGGGGGAGCTACTGGGGGTAGGGCCAATTTACTCCGTTGCGCCTGAATTTCAGGCATGATACTTAGTATTGAAGAGCAGGATGCAACATGTCGGAGAACATCCATGACAGCAAAGATTTCAATGGCTTTCCTAACCGCGGTACTTGTAGCTTTCTCGGGGTTGTGCGGTATAGTTGAAGCGGACATCTATGTGAGAATTCATAAGGATGGGCACAAGGAGTTTACCAACAGACCGGCCGGACCCGGATGGCTGTTTCACATGAAAGAGTCGGGCTACCAGCCTATGATAAAGTTCACCAGGAAGAGCGGCAAGCCCAAGGAACTGGACGAGATTATCAAAGAGATATCTGATGAGTACGAGATCGACCCGGCTCTTGTGAAGGCGATTATCACTGCGGAATCAAACTCGGATCCTCGGGCCGTGTCCAGCAAGGGCGCTCAGGGACTGATGCAGCTCATGCCTGCAGTTTCACGCCAGTTGAAGGTAACCAGCCCCTTCGATCCCAGGGAAAACATTATCGGCGGGGTGAAATACATCAAGGGTCTTCTCGCTTCTTACGGCGATCTCCGGCTGGCTCTGGCCGCGTACAACGCTGGACCGGGTGCGGTCAAGAAATACGCGGGTATCCCGCCGTACAGGGAGACAATCAACTACGTGAAGAAAGTCATAAGGTACTATAAGAAATTCAGGAAGGAGAGTAAGCTCCGTACCCCCGGGAGCTAGCGGATTGAGCCGCCCCATGCCCATGACCAAACACCTACCGAATTTTCTGACCTTGGGCCGACTGGTTCTGGTGCCGCCCATAGTGATCCTCCTCTTCTTTCCGGGTAAGCTGGCCTCGGCCGTTGCTGCGTTCATCTTCCTCATAGCCTCGCTAACCGATTTCTTTGATGGGTTTATAGCGCGACGCTTCGGTGTCGAATCGTCGTTCGGCCGTTTTCTGGACCCAATAGCGGACAAGGTTCTGGTGACCGTTTCCCTGATAATGCTGATCAACCTCGGCCGGGTCGATGCATGGCTGGTGATGCTGATCATCACTCGGGAAGTGGCCGTAAGCGCGCTCAGGGCTGTCACAAAGAGTTGGGATACCACGTTGCAGCCGAGCCGCGCGGGCAAGTTGAAGGCCGTCGTGCAGTTCGTTGCCATCGTCCCGCTGATGATCCATTACAAGTACAAGATTATCATACCCATTGATTTTCACCTCATGGGGACCGTCATACTGTACGTTGCGCTGGCCTTAACCCTCTGGTCCGGCATAGACTACTTTGTGCGGTTCTACCGGGAGTTTGAAAACCGGGATGATGAACGGGAATTGTAGCAAAGCAACGCTCATGCTTCCAAGTCAGGGGATGACCTTTGGGTAATCCGGCAGTTTCGCGGGGCGGATCCCCTGATCGCGTGTGTCATTGGGAGGAGTGAAACGACGAAGCAATCCCCATGCTCAGCATGCACGAGATTGCTTCGCTGCGCTCGCAATGACATCCTGCCGGCGCCTCCGAATGACCGAATGGTTACACCTTTGGTCTCACCTTTCGATCTTGGCCGGGAGTATGAACTCATATCGTTTGCCAAGAAGCTTGGTCGTGATCCATCGGTCCAGGCGGCGCAAGGCCAGGAAAAGGCCCCAAATGAATTTGTCTTCTCGATAGTATTTCCCCACTTCCTCTACTGCAATGTGCGCCACACCGTTCGGAAGACGCCGGTTGATGATTTCCACGGTGGGACCGATCAGATCCGGCCTCTGCTCTTTGTACAGGTTTGCGGCCAGGTCGATGAAGACCAGCCGAGAGTCGTAGTATCGGTTCATCACATCCTCGAGAAAAAGCCATCGAATGATCCAGCGCAGAAAGCTGGGCGCTGCCTGCAGGAGCAGTTCCGGGTCCAGTTGTTCGACACCGGCCTTTCTATATAGGGGCGTGCTCGTGTCGATGTAACACAACTCGGAAGCCTCTTCCAGCCAAGCCCAGTTCGATACTTGCCCGTCAATTGCCAGTTCCGGTCCAAGTGGATGGGCTTCGTTGAATCTCCAGACCTTGCCGATTTCCAACACAATTCGTTCGATGAGCGCTTCGATTTCCGTCTCCTCAAGAACGTGGATGAGCTTGTGTCCGAAACGTTCCGTGGGGAGTTGGGCCTGGGTGATATAGATGGCTGTAGGCCGTTCCGGAACTTCTACGATCGGCGCTCGGCTCTCCGGTATGGTGAGACCGGCCTCCGTGAGCAAGCCGCAATATTCGTAATAGTTTTCCTTGTATTCTTCCGCGGCCGCACGGTCTGAAAATAGAGGCAGTCGCTTGTAGGCGACTGAGGCGTCGCCCTGAATCCGGAAGATCGCAGAGATCTCTCCATACCCGAGAAGTTCGGCGGAGATTGCTGAACCTTTAATGTCTTGGGGATTCAAACCTGCCTCAAACCGGTGCAAGAGGTCTTCATCTATCTTCATCTTCTACCCCTGTAGGCTGTGTCAAGGCAATGCTCCCGGCCTGCCTGTGCCACGAAATAGCGTCGGCATTCTCCTGTAGGGGCTGACCCCGGATCGGAGTCCGGGGCGGGCTCTATGTGTCCGCCCTTTCGCGCTTGCGCACCCGTACATTGGGCAGATACGCAGAGCCTGCCCCTGGCTCGAACACGGGCCTGCGCCTACAATTGCGTCAGCAACCTGTTGCAAGGCATATTTTGTGACACACCCTTGGCGTGGAAGCGTTTCCTCTTCAGGATTCAGGACCCTCCCTTGAACTGTTGGGCCGCGGCCAAGGCCTTGTCGAGCCGCTCCATAACCCAGTCCACTTGCTCCAATTCCATGACCAGAGGCGGGAGCAACTGGCAGACCGATTTGTCGTTGTTCGCGTACACCATAAACAAGTCGTGTTGGAACCCGGTGAAACAGAGGACCTGGCCGCTCATCTCATCGTCCAAGGCCAGCCCCATGAACAGCCCCAACTGACGCAGACCCATAAGGATGGGATGCTCTTCGGCAAGCGCGTTGACACCGCTTGCAAAGCGAGCCGCAAGCCGGTTCACGTGGTCAAGGAATTCCGGGGCCGATGAGATCTCCAGGACCCGCTGCGCTACCAGGCACCCTAGTTCCGCGCCTCCGAAGGTGGAAACATGAATGAACGGGTCCGCGTGAAAGACCGATTCCAGAGGTTTTCGCAGCACTGTGGCTGTGATGGGATAGATGCCGCCGGACAGGCCCTTACCCAAGACCACGATATCCGGAACAATATCGAAATGCTCAAACCCCCACAACTTCCCGGTCCGTCCCAGTCCTGTCTGGACCTCGTCCGCAATGAGCAGCGCGTTGGAGCGATCGCACAGTTCCCTGACAGCCCCAAGATAATCTTTCGACGGAATCACCATTCCCAATGTGGCCGGAACGGTTTCCAGAACTACTGCGGCGGTATCCTGGTCTATTTCAGCGGCAAGGCTCTCCTGATCCCCGAAAGGAACCTGCACAAACCCCGGTATCTGCGGTCCGAAGGGGGCCCGGTATTTCTCATCGCCTGCGGCCATTGCAAGTCCGGTATGTCCGTGATACCCGCCCAGCGCGGAAATAATCTTGGTCCGGCCCGTGAATGCGCGGGCTACTTTGAAGGCAACGTCAACCGCCTCGCCGCCGCTTGCCCCGAAGATCGTGTATTCCAGGTCCCCGGGCATGAGATCGGCAATCATTTCAGCCAGATCGCCCCTGGCCTTGCTGATCAAATGGCTGTTGCCGATGTCCAGCTCTTCCAAGCCGGCTCTCAGGACTTCCACTATTTCCTGGTTGCGGTGCCCCAGATTGAACACGCCTCCATTACAGTGAAGATTGAACAGCCGTTTGTCGTCCTCCAGGTCCCAAATCCACGGACCCTCACGGCGGCCCATTACCAGGTCCATGTTGAATTGTTGGAAGAATTTTACCTTTCCTGAAGACACATGGTCCCGGAAGGCCTCAACAGCCTGTTCCTTCAAACCCGCAGCCCCTACTTCGTGATCAGAACCCATGATTGCACCTCACGCTGACAGCCTGGCAGGAGAAATCAGCCCGTGTTTTCCATTCTTGGTTTGAGACTGGAGTCGGATCTGCTCGCCCCCTATTCGGGTTTCGGAAAAAGGGATCGATCCGGCCACCTGCGTCAACTGTATCATGGATTCCCGCGTCACTTCAAAGGTATCTGTGGCTTCGTTCAATCGAGGGGATTGTCTACCCACCGAATAATAGGGAAGTCCCATAGTGATGCGCATTGATATTGGGTGTTAAGATCACCCTCCCCCTACCCCCTCCCGTCAAGGGACGGGAGAGTAGTGCCCTGTCTCCTTGCGGGAGAGGATTAAGGTGAGGGGCGAGGCAGCCGTAGAACCCATTTTCAATGCGCGGCGCTATAGTTACGCGGCGTAGGGGCTACGCATGCTACGCCCTCTTGGATAGTTGGTACAAGGCGGAGCGTCAGCGTCATCCCGGGTCATCTATTTTCAGGTAAAAACAGAGGGCTGGATTCAAACGTGCCGGTGGACGGCACGCGAAGATTACGCGGCCAATTGCCTGACAAACAGAACATCAGAGCAGTGGCGGAGGGAGAGGGATTCGAACCCCCGGACCTTTCGGTCAACGGTTTTCAAGACCGCCGCCTTCGACCACTCGGCCATCCCTCCAAAGACAATGCTAGTCTATATTGGGTGTTCTTGTCAAATCTCGGTCATGTTCCGGATGCCGGCTCGGGGCGCCGCGGTGCGGAGTAAGGCGCACCTCTGTAATCAGAGGCGCGCCTTACAGAACGAATAGATTTACACACCATGCGGGGAGACACTGAGCTTGATGTTTGTCACACCAGGAGTCTCTTCTAATAGTCCTTTCACTTCCTCGATCAACCTGGCTTCTTGGGTTATATCCGTTGTCACGTTCACATAGACCGATCCATCACGGGCGCTCACCGAGCAGTTAGGCAGGTGTGGAACCAGTTTGATCTTCACCTGAGCAGCCAGCAATAAGTCATCCAGGGCTTTCTGGGATTCAGGAGTGGTCTCGAAGTGTTTCAGTCCGACTGTGTTGCAAATCATATCTACGGCATCGTCCACCGTTATCCTGTGAATATGAATTATCAGATCGTACAGACTCGGGTCCCAAGGGTCTTTCCCCCAAAGCGTCATAGACCACTTTCTTCGCTCTTCATCATCTTTCCTGAGAACCTTGAGCGCCTCCTCCTTTGAAATCTTTTCTCGGTCCATCTCAAGCCTGACGCGATCTTCAATGTCAGCCAAGATACGAACCTTAAGGACATGATCAACGCCTTTGAGCATGAAATGCCCTGCTAAGCCGTGGTAGACCATGGTGTCCTTCTGTGCGTGTTCAAGGAAGGTCGCTTGAATGAAGGCTAGATACTTCTCTTTCCCGTAGCCGAATCGCTCTAGAACAGACGGTGCATCATGGAGCGCGCGGACAAGCTTGATCTCCGGAACATTGAAATGCTCTGAAGCTTCCAAGAGCAGATCGCGAGAAATGCAGTCATAGCCCAACCTCTCAGCGACCCTCTCTGCGATCACCTTTCCGTTGCTGTACGAACCCCTACATATTGTGATAATTGCCATTATACCCTCCTGTGTGTTGATGCCCTACAAAAGGCCGTCCTCTCTCAGATAATTCGGACTCAACTGATATTCCGGTCCTAAACAGAGGAGGCGATCTTTCGTCTAGAATTCCCATGGCAATTAAGATGATCGCGCTTCCTGGCCAGGGTGTCAAAGGAGTTACTACCGATATTTCACTGGAGATATGCGGTAATCGTTCACCGTGAACCGTACAAGCTCCCGGAATTACGTATGGGCGCGGTTTATACCAATGCGCGTTCAAACAAGTGATAAAGACCACTGCTGGGCAAGCCGGCAGTGGCACCCAAGAACCCGATCTCACTCTCTTGATTGCGCATTGGTATTAGAGGGGGAACCACTGGGCGTAGGGCCAATTTGCGAGCCGGTCGATGTGGGACTTCATTTATGGTCCGCACCGGCCCGTCGGGCGTGGGTGCTTCGAGAAGGGTTTTGGGTTTATGCTTCGCACGGGGACACGGGGATATCGAGGGATGGGCCTACTTGGTCGAAGAACGGGCATATCGTGGAGAATCTATTGACACCACGTCGAGTGGGCCCGGTCACTCTTCAAGAAGCGAACCGCTCCAGATCCACGGTTAGGGACACTCGCTCAGTGTCGAGCGATACGGGCGCTCCGTGAGTCATGGTCAGGTTTGGGAGGGTGTGGCCGTGGGGGACCCGCGTCAGAATCGGGATCGGCTTGTCCTCGGTGACATCCAATAGGATCCTGTTGACTTCGCCGGCCAGGTCCTCGCCTTGTGGGCCCAGGAAATGCCCGGCCACCAGGCCTGCTATCTTGTCGAGGACTCCGGCCAACTTCAGATGAATCAGCATCCTGTCCAGTCGGTACGGGGGTTCATTGACTTCCTCCAGGAACAGTATTGCTCCGGAGTAATCGGGAGAGTGAGCGGTGCCGAGCAGTGCGGTTACCAGGGACATACACCCACCTACCAGGATCCCCGAGGCGCGGCCGGGTCTCAATACCCGTAAGGCCGACTCCGCGGGCGCCAACAGGTTGCGACCGTCAATGGGTTCGGTGAGCGCTCGCAGCATGGATTCTTCCGAGACGGGGTCCAGTCCGGTACCCACTTGTCCCGCTATCATGGGACCCGCGAGGGTCATGAGACCGCTGCTGGAAAACAGAGAAAGCTGGAGCGCGGTTGCGTCGCTCATTCCCACGAGCAGCTTGGGGTCGTTACTCACCGCTTCAAGATCCGGATGTTCCAGCAAACGCATTGCCCCGTATCCGCCCCGGGCGAAAAAGATCCCCCGAACCACGGGATCACGCAACATTGCATTGAGGTCGGTGCACCTTTGATCATCCGTCCCGGCAAGGTACCCGCTGCGTTCGCACACGTGAAAACCTTCTATTACCCGGAATCCCTTGTGTTTGAGGAATGCCACGCCCGGGGCGAGAAGATCGTGGTCCACCGGCCCGGAGGGGGCCACCACAGCCACAGTGTCACCCAACTGAAGGGGTTCAGGGATGAGTATGACTCCTGGAGATAATAGCGAAGGTATTTTTGTCACGTTATCCTCAATGTGTCATCCGGCGTAACCGTTCACCGTACAAGCTCCCGGAATTACGTATGGGGGAAGTTTGGAGGAGGAGCTACTGGGCGTAGGGCCAACTAACGAGCCGGTTGGTGTGGGAGCTTCGAGCAGGGTTTTGGGCTTATGCTTTGCACGGGGACACGGGAATATCGAGGGATGGGCCCACTTGGTCGAAAAACGGATATATCGTGTAGAACCTGTTGACACCACGTCGAGTGGACCCTCCATTCTCACCGGGCGCAGAACCGCTTCAAGCCCGGTGAACCATTACCATCCGGCTTACGGCAACCCGCGTGTCTGTCTAAGGGCCTCGAAGACTACTATGCCTACCGAGGTGGACAGGTTGAGGCTGCGGACCTTGTCATGGTCGATCGGTATGGTCGCCACACGGTCGGGAAATCTGTCGAAAAGCTCCCTGTGAAGTCCCGACGTCTCGGGCCCAAAGAGTATATGATCTTCAGCGCGAAACTCAATGAAATAATACGGGTCGCCTCTGTGACTACCGGTCAGCACGATGCGATCGGGATTGACGGAAGAGAGATAGCTTTCCAGGTCCTCCCACACCACAAGATCCACGTTTTTCCAATAGTCGAGCCCCGCACGTTTGAGCGACTTGTCGTCAATCCGAAATCCCAATGGTTTCACCAGATGAAGAGTCGCGCCCACCGCAAGGCAAAGCCTTCCAACATTGCCGGTGTTGGGCGGAATCTCGGGATGAACAAGCACAACGTTCAGCATGAACAACCTTCCCATACGGATTCGCCTTCTAAAGAGTAATCTGGGAGAACCTTTTCTCGGTAGCTGCTCCGCGCAGGGCGATATGGCCTCCCCGAGGTCTGGCGCCATTTGCTCGAAGCACGGATTCACCGTGCCGGCTCGTTGGCCCCACGCCGAGTGGACCCAGACCCCTTCCCAAAGACTTCATCATATGCGGTACCCAAGCGGATTTGGCTGTTCCAGGCCAAAGACTGACACGGCATGGCCGTGTCAGTTGCCTTACCCAACGGCTGGAAAGCAGGCAATGAGCCGGACAAAAGTCCGTCGTGAGCCATAACCCCTGGGCGCCGGCTTGGTCTTTGGCTGCTCTTCACTCTCTGAACACACACCAATATTACGAGACTTTTGGCGAAACAATATCACATTGCCGGTGTGCGATTCATGTAGCGAATCCCAAAGAAGGATCACAGGGACCGGACTCCTTGAGGCCCTTTCGTAGAATCGTGCTCATCATTCGAGCAGATCCATCAACAGAGGGGCCACATCAGTGATCACCGGGTCGGACAGATCGCGGCCAATTGACGGATCGTCCAGTATCAGGAAAGCGTCGTCGTGTGTGTGCGTTCCAGTGAAAATGTCCTTTCCTGACAGATCGGGCGCGCCGATGGTTGCCTTCAGATCATAACCTTTTCCCGGTATCAAGACCAGGTCCGGCGCAAACCGAGCACTGTCTCCGGAATAGAGTTCATCCTTTGGAGCCACTTCAAGGAAAAGAGCGTCTTCCGGGGGGAACTGTTCGCCTGCTGATTGATCGTCCACGTCAGCAACACGGATCTCCTCCAATTCCGCTTTGAGTCGCTGCGCTGTCGCGCAGGACTCTGCCTCGTCCAGGACTCCGTTCCTGAACCGTTCCCGTCTGTTCAGGTACACTCGACCTGGTTCAAGGGCAAACGCTCTCGAAGAGGGATGTACATGTTCAAGTGAACTGGGATCAGGACGCGTGTACCGTAGATAACCCAGCTTCTGCAGAAGACTGTTGACATTAACTTGGGTCTTGAGTTGAGCGAACCCATGATCTGACAGGAGCACAAGATGGGCCCGGTTACCGAGCCGCTCCACGAGTCTCCCGATGAACGCGTCGATCCTGGAATAGTAGGCCGTGAAATCAGAATGCCGAGGATGCCCGGGATCGTCGGCAGCGTCAAAGAAGAAATGGTGAAGCCGATCGGTTCCCGTGATCACACCCACAAGGAGATCCCAGGGGACGCTCTCCATGAGGCTCAGCATGACTTCTTCCCTGATGTTCAAGGTCTCGAACAGATCCCTCATCAGCAGATCCCTGTCCCTGCGTCCCTGCTCGGCATCCACATCGACTCTGTAATTCTTGGATTGGAGCCAGGGTATGAGAGAAGAAGGATACACGGACCGTTCAAATATCGGGGCCACAAACCCGGCAACAAGAACCCCATTCAATGGACGAGCCGGGTATGTGAACGGGAGGTTCACTATGAGGGACTTCTTGCCCTGTAAAGCGATTCGCTGCCAGATCGTGGGCGTCCGGATGTCATCAAATGACGGTAATCGCAAGGAAATCCTATCGCCGGTCAGATCCGTGAACCCGAATATGCCGTGCTCACCCGGATTGCAGCCTGTCATGAATGAGGTCCAGGCTACGGAAGAAACCGGGGGAATCGTGGAACGCATCCTCATGAAACAGCCGTTGCGGGCGATATCCGACAGGTGTGGCATCACGCGGTTGTCAGTCAGCCGCTTCAGCAGTCCATAGGGGACTCCGTCAAGTCCCAGCACAGCCACTTTTCTATGAGCGCTCACGTTCTTGCTTCCCGAAGATGTATAGTGCCACGTATTGAAAATGTGCAATAGATCTGAACCCCCACACCCTAGCCCTATCCCGCCAAGGGAGAGGAGACTCCTCCCCCCTCCCTTGACGGGAGGGGTAGGGGAGGGTGATCTTAGCACCGAATGTCAATCGCATCACTATTGCACATCGTTTCGTAAGTTCCTTGCCATTGGGGAATGCGGCAAATCCGCTTGCTCCCTCTCCCTCCGGGTATTTATGAAACGGTCTACTAGGGATGGAAGACCGATGTCATGCACTCCCGGACCCGCTGGTCGGTATGGGGGAATTCACGGATTTCCCGGGCAGTCCCCGTTCCAGTCTACTCTTCACATCCTCCAAAAGGGAGTAGGGCAGGGGACCGAACCCGGGAACTACTCCCAACTCGATCCCGGGTTTATTGTCGCCGTGAAAGTCTGTCCCGCCCGTGACAACCAGATCCATCTTTCTCGCCAGTTCCGTATAGATCCGGGTCTGTTCCTGTGTATGCCCCGGATAGTAGGCCTCAATCCCTTGCAGGCCGTTGGCTGCAAGATGCTTGAGTATCTTCTCTAGGCCCGCAATATCTGCTTGCTCAAGGGAGTAAGGATGTGCCAAGACCGCAATCCCGCCCACCTTGTTGATCAGTTTCAGAGATTCCAGGGGCGGCAACTTCACCTTGTCAACATAAGCGGGAGCTCCTTTCCCGAGATAGAGGTCAAACGCCTGCTGTCTGTCAATGACCAGATTGCGCCGGACCATGACGTTCGCTACATGCGGTCTGCCCTGGACTCCCTCACCGGCCTCCTTCTCGATCTCCTCCACAGAGATGCTCAGTCCGAGTTCCCGGAGCGCGGAGACGATCCGGGGTGTGCGAGCCTCACGCCCCTTCCGCAAGAAATCCAAGGCCTTGAGCAATTCAGGATGATCGATATCTATGAAATAGCCAAGTATGTGCATGATCCCTTGGTCCCATTGGGAGCTGATTTCCAACCCGGGAACCACCTCAATCCCCTGCTCATTGCCTTCCCGGGCCGCGGCGGATACACCAAGAACAGTGTCGTGGTCAGTGATAGCCAGCGCTTTCAGACCGCGCGTTGCAGCCAAACGCACGACCTCCTCCGGAGAAAGAGTTCCATCGGAACAGCGGGTGTGAACGTGAAGATCAATCATTGATTCCCTCGCATCGGAACTTCCTTCCCACAGCACACCGACGCGCAACGAAACATACACTCGCCCGACACAACAGTGGGATTGGGGCGTTGGGGCGACGCCCGTGTCGCGCTCTTGGATCGTCGGTCAATGCAGGCGCCCGGGGAATCCTGCACCGCCCGCTTTCATTGGAACAGTCCAAAACATAGTTCCTTGCCGTCCTTGGGTCAACCGCTATTCGCGCGACCGGTCCGAGGCCCTTCTCGATCGTAACCCCTCATGCCAAGTTGAACTCAAAGGAGTACGGTTCTGTTCCAGGGTGCCACTGCTGCCTTGCCCGGCAGAGCCCCAGCCTTTGCCGACACTCCACACCGTGGCCACGGCGATTGGTCGAGAGCAGTAGCGACCGGCATCTTGCCGGTCCATCCACCATCAGGGGCATCTCCTCGGGACGCCGAGCGGGCCGATACTTTCCAGGAGGGCATGGAAGGCAATGAGCCGCCCCGCGCATAAGCCAATGTGAAAATTGCTCCCGGAAAATGTGAGCGCGGGCTTCAACATCTCAAGCAACCGCGAACAATTAACCACAGAGGCACAGAGAAGAGCAAGAAGTTGACGCACGAACATACAAAGACATAGAGCCGATCCACGTAGGGCGCCGCTGGTTACGGGGACCGGAAAGATGCCGGTCCTACTATGGCAGTTGCTCTCCAATCTTCCATACCAGCTTACATGCCTAGAAACAAAGGCACAACGAAGCATGAAAATGTACGAAAAGTCGTGGGTCTCGCACGTTGGGGTGCCGCATGGAAAGTGTGTCAAAACCTGAAAACACAACCAAATCGTGCCACGATCTGTGCATGGCGTAGCCATGCGTAGGCGCTCACCTGTGTGTGCGTTCTCTTCCCATTCGTTAGGCTCGAGAACGTGGTCGTAGCCGCCGCCCCCCGAATGACTGAATGCTTACCCTGGACCATCAAAATAATTTGCCCTTTTGGCTACGATTATGTTATACTGATCAATTCGCTGCCGCCCGGTGGTCGGGACGTGACTCAAACAGTGGTCGCCATGAGTAGCGGCCATGAAAGGGTGTTTCGGACAAAGCACGATGGCAGGAAGACTTTTCGGCACCGACGGCGTCAGGGGTCTGGCAAATGTCGAACCCATGACTGCTGAGACCGCTCTCAAACTGGGGCGGGCTGTGGCTTACGTGGCTCTGGCCGAACCGGGACGCCGACACAAGATTCTAATCGGGAAGGATACCCGCCTTTCTTGCTACATGCTGGAGCAGGCCCTGGCATCGGGGATATGTTCAATGGGCGCGGATGTACTGCTCGTCGGTCCCATGCCTACTCCCGGGATCGCCTTTTTGACGGCCAACATGAGGTGTGATGCCGGCGCCGTGATTTCAGCCTCCCACAACCCTTTTCAGGACAACGGAATCAAGTTCTTTTCACGGGACGGCTTCAAGTTGTCCGAGGCCCTGGAAAACAAGATTGAGAGCATTGTGTTCTCCAATGAGATCGACACGAATCGGCCTACTGCGGAGAATATAGGTAAGGCATTCCGCATCGAGGACGCTCTCGGGCGTTACGTTGTGTTTGCAAAGACCACATTTCCCAGACACCTGACCCTGGACGGAATCGATCTGGTACTAGACTGCGCGAACGGGGCAGCGTACCGTGCCGCGCCTCTTGTGTTTGAAGAACTGGGAGCCGATGTGACTGCTCTGAGTGTGAATCCGGACGGCCGGAACATAAACGAAGAATGCGGTTCACTGTACCCTGATGTGGTATGCGAAGAGGTTAGGCGCAGGGGAGCGCATTTAGGAGTGGCGCTCGACGGAGACGCTGACCGTGCGATATTCGCGGACGCGGAGGGGAACGTGGTAGACGGAGACCAGATAATGGGTCTCATCGCGCACGACATGATCAACGCGGGCACGCTCGATAAGAACACGCTGGTGGCCACGGTGATGAGCAACCTTGGGTTGGAGATCGCCATGAAGGAGATGGGCGGCAGGCTTGTCCGTACCCCGGTAGGCGACCGCTGCGTTGTTGAGAGGATGCGAGCGGAGGGGTACAATTTTGGCGGCGAACAATCAGGACACTTGATCTTCTTGGACAGGATTACGTCGGGTGACGGAATACTGTCCGCATTGCAGGTATTGCGAGTCATGGTGGAGACCGGCAAGCCCTTGTCCGAACTGGCCGGGATTGTGAAGAAGTATCCTCAGACCCTGAGAAATGTGGAAGTGCGGTCAAGGGCGAATTTCAAGGATGTCCCTGAGATCAAGAAAGCCATGGATCATGGCAGAGAAAGACTTGGCGGCAAGGGTAGGCTTCTGGTCCGTTATTCCGGCACCCAGATGTTGTGTCGGGTTATGGCCGAGGGTGAAGACGACGTCGAAGTCAAGAATGTAGTTGAGCTTGTAGCAGATGCAATCCGACACAATTTATGATGCATCCTCCCGCGCGGTGGAGATTGCCCGTCAGGTGCTGCAGATCGAGATCCAAGGGATTCAGACGGTCCTGGAACGTCTGGATGATAGGTTCGATCAATGTGTGGAGATACTGTACGCGCTTCGGGGCAGGGTGATCATTACGGGTGTGGGAAAATCCGGAATAATAGGCCGGAAATTGGCTGCGACGCTCACCAGCACCGGCACCCCTGCCATATTTGTCCATCCGGTGGAAGGTTTGCACGGTGATCTGGGAATAGTTAGTAGGGACGACGCGCTGCTGGCAATTTCCAACAGCGGCGAGACAACCGAAATCACCTCGTTGGCCGCAACCGTGGAGCAAAGGGGGACTCGCGTCATCGCGGTTACCGGCGGAGGCCGATCCACCTTGGCCCGCATGTCTCACCTGGTTCTGGATTGTGGTGTTCCGAGAGAGGCATGCCCACTGAACATGGCGCCCACGGCCAGCACAACCGCCACCCTGGCTCTCGGTGACGCTCTGGCAGTGGCTCTGATGGTGAGGCGCGGTTTTGGGAAAGATGATTTCCTGCGGCTTCATCCAGCTGGGAGTTTGGGTGAGCGTTTGGGGCTGAAGGTCAAGAATCTCATGCTGGATCGGGCCGCGGTTCCGAAGGTGAATGCGAATTCGCCCCTGGGAGAGGTTGCTGCAAGCATAAGCAAACAGAATCTCGGATTCACTCTTGTGATGTCGGATGATGAAGCGTTGAAGGGAATAGTCACTGACGGTGACCTGAGAAGGGCCCTGGAGACGGGCGAAGAGCGGCCTTGGGATATGAAAGCCTCCGATCTGATGACCGTAGGGCCCATATCCGTCAATCAGGACGACACAGCGGCCGCGGCATTGCAGATCATGGAAAGGAAGCTGATCACCGCGCTCTTGGTCCTCGATGATGACGGCAAACTGGTTGGAATTGCGCATCTCCACGACCTTCTGGGACGTGGAGAAATTCGCATAGGACCGTAGGATCACGGGGAGTTGACAGGGAGCCGTTGACTGAGGAATTCGCCGGCTTGAAGAACAAGGATGGTGTGGGTGGTATTTGCGTTTGGTGTTGGACACCGATGCCATTGCCGGGCCCAGGCAGCAGCGGAACCATGTTTTCTGAGAAGGATTCGAAATCCGGGGAGACGAGCAATGAAATTGAAGGACGAAGACCTGAAATACTTCCAGGGTATACTTCAAAAACAGTTGGATGAACTGGTGAAGGGCGCAGGCAGAACGGTTGTCGAGATGACCGCCGAGACGGGCAAGGCATCGTTTCCTGATCCCACCGACAGGGCTGCTATGGAGTCGGACAGAAACTTCGAGTTGCGAATTCGGGACAGAGAGAGGAAGCTCATCAGCAAGATCGAGAAGGCCATGGGAAAAATCGAAGAGGGGACCTTCGGCATTTGTGATGCGTGTGGTGAGCCGATAGAATTCAAAAGATTGGAGGCTCGACCGGTCACCAACCGTTGCATTGAATGCAAGACCGACGAGGAAGAAGAGGAGAAGATCCGGCACCTGTGATATGTCAATATGGTCGGGCAAGACATAGCTGGACGGTTCCAGCCCAATCCCTGCAATGATACGATCTTCCGTAGACTCAGGGGGACTGTTGAGCTTGCGTCTGGATGCACGCTGGACAAGTGTTGTACGAGCACACACAATACCGCATAACCGACGCCAGGATTGAGGTGCGGCGATTCACGGAAATTTCCGACGATGTCTTGGTGACCGATTCTTCTGAGAAACGTTAACGCGGATCTCTCCGGTGAAATAGTTGGATGAAACCGTTGGGTAATTGTTGAAAAATTGCACAATGTGCGCTATGGTGCAAGTCGTAGTATAGTTCCAAAATGGGATGGCGCATACCAAGGACTATCGGGAGTCATAACAATAGTGCGATTGCTGCGCGCGAACAGTAGCAGGCTGGACTCTTGTGAGCATACACTCTGTTGGAATACGGGCACGCGATCTATCCATTATCATAGAGAAGCGCCTTGGTGTATTGGTGAATCCACTGTCGGCTTGCGCAAAGAGTACTGAAGAATAGAGGAACGGCAGAGATGAAAACCGAGAAGGATTTGATCGAAATAGTACGGTTCGGCAGTGACCGTGCCCGGGAGAAGGTTGCTGAAAATCCGGACATTCCAGTGACCGGATGGGTGGAGGTGATAGGGGTTTCTCACAAGACCGACAATCTGTTTCTGCCGGCTGAATTGATACACCTACGGGTTCCCGGTTTGGAACGACGAAACTTGAACACAAATGCTTATCTGCCGAGAATCCCGGATGGGAAGACAAGCCCTGTGAAACGGTCGGTTCAAAGGTCCTCGCCGAAACGCGTGATCAAAGTCAGGAGTTCAGTAGTCCCCGAAGCGGTGGAGAAGACGCGCTGTGATGTCGTGATCAAAGTGGTTCCCACACCGCAGAAGAGGCAGCGTAAGGAGCCGAAGCCGGAACCGGCGCCTCCATCGACCCCCAAACCCTTAAAGGTGATCAGGCGTCGAGGAAAGGAAGAACAAAAGGTGCTGGAGACAGAACCCAGGTTGATCCCGGATGCCATGCTCAACGGGGTCAAGCCCGAATCACTGGAGGAGCGCGAAGGGAACGCTGAATGAGCGGTCTGTTCGGTGGTCTGCCCGACCCACGCTGATCTCAGAGCCGGACCGTCCCGCCCTGGTTCTTGTGAGGCCTTGGATTCGGGAAATGGAACCGCGAAGAACAGTGATCTGCTGAGTACGCCCTTTCCTATCCCCCTCCAAACTTGCCCCATACGTAATTGCGGGAGCTTGTACGGTTCATGGTGAACGGCTACGGATGACACAAGAATGCGCTAACGAACTTATGAAACAGAGTATTGAGGCTGGTGAAACAAATGGTTTCCCTTTCCTTGTGTCCTTCGTGCGGCGAGGGGCTCCGAAGTGAGTATACCGCACGTCCCCGAACCGTGCCGCCTAATTGTGAGTGTATTGACCGCCCAAAAAGAGGTTGCCGATTCAGCGCTTCCCGGGTTGACGCGGGAACTGGGCCCCCTGGAGAATGAGATCGGGCCGCTGGCCTTTGATTTCACTACCTATTATGATGAGGAACTGGGAACGGGTGTTCGTAGGTGGCTGTGGGTGTTCTCGGATCTGAGAGACAGAGGAGAATTGGCCCGAATCAAATGCTTGACTAATGAGGTGGAACAGTCATATACCGTGGGAGGCAAGCGCAGGTTCAACCTGGATCCAGGGGCCATGTCCTTGGAGAATTTCATTTTGGCGACAGGCAAGAATCGAGCTCACAGGATCTACTTGCAGGATGGAATTTTCGCGGAATTGACGTTAATATTTCAAGGGATTTCTTATCGCCCCGTGGAATCGACCTTTCCGGATTACAGGGATCCTGAAATGATAGACACGCTGAACAAACTGAGGGAGATATACAAGTGCAAACTGAGAGGGATACCCTGAGGATTCCGACCATAAACAGCATGACCGGCTTTGGGCGAGCGCTGGAAGTCTCGGGTGAAGTTGAGATCGCAACTGAGATCAGGTCTGTAAATCATCGTTACCTTGACATTTCCGTTCGGCTTCCAAAGGTCTATTCGAGCTTTGAACCAGAGGTGCGACGGATCGTGTCCGGCGCGGTCGAGAGAGGCAGAGTAGAGGTCTCAGTTTCACGAAGTGGCGGCGGGGCGGCCCTGATGGATGTCGCCTTGGACCTTGAGCTGGCTCGCAGTTATCATGAGTGCCTGTTGGAACTGAGAACGCAATTCGGTCTGGCTGATGACGTTACAGTGTCGGATATGCTCACTTTGGCGGAAATCATAGTCCCAGTGCAAAAGACGGATGAGATCGACAAGGAATTGGTGTTGGCTGAACGAAGTGTCCGATCCGCTTTGGCTGCGTTGGGGACAATGAGACAGACCGAAGGAAAGGCCATGTGGGCAGACATCGAACACAGGCTGGGTTCCATCGGCCGGATCGCCGATCAGATTGCCCCGTTGGTCGATCAGGTTACGGTGGCAGCGAATGAACGCCTCAAGAAGAGGGTGACGGACTTGACCGGCGGGATGCAACTGGACGATGATCGGCTGCTCATGGAGACCGCTCTCATAGCGGAGCGATCGGACATCACGGAGGAGATCACTCGTATCCGGAGTCACCTGGAGCAGTTCTTGTCCTTCGGGAATGATGGATCCCCTATCGGAAGGAAACTGGATTTCCTGTTGCAGGAACTACTCAGGGAGACCAACACAATTGCCTCAAAGTCCTCATCCACAGACATCGCCACATATGTGGTGAATATGAAGGCCGAAGTGGAGAAGATCCGAGAACAGACTCAAAACATAGAATAGAAAAGAGATTGTAAAAATGGCACGTGTAACAGTTGAAGATTGTCTGGAAAAAGTGGAGAACCGGTTTGCGCTGGTCGTACTGGCTTCCAAGAGAACCAAGGAACTCAAGAGGGGCGCCCCGCTGCTCGTGACCGACCGACACAACAGAGAGGTGGTCATGGCCTTGCGAGAGATAGCAGGGTCAAAGGTGTTCGGCCGCGCACCGGCTGAGGAAGAAGCCGAATCCGACGATACCCTGATCGTGGAAACGAAGACCGATTGACCGGGAAAAGAAGTCATGCAGCCGCCCGGTCGCTGATCTACGGCATTCATCCGGTCCAGGAGACCCTGAAGGTCGGCCGAAGACGGGTGGACGCGGTTTACCTCAGCCGGGTTTTCAAGCGAGATTCTCCTCTTCACGGGCTGCTCGAACAGAGAGAGACCAGGGTGAAGCGGGTGTCGGATGAAGAATTGTCACGTATGGCGGGGACCCCGAATCACCAGGGAATATGTGCCGGAACAGAGCCCTTCCCCTACCATAGTCTGGATGAGATTATCGAGCCGGAAGACCTGCCTTCCCATGTCCTGGTGATTCTCGACGAAATACAGGATCCGGGCAATCTGGGCAACATTATCAGGAGCGCTGAATGTCTAGGCGCTGCCGGGGTTGTTCTGTCAAGGGATCGTTCCGCGGCTGTCACGCCTGCGGTAGAGAAGGTTGCGGCCGGCGCTTCCGCACACATCCCCATAGCCAGGGTTGTTAACGTGGCCAGGGCATTGGAGAATCTCAAGCGGGAAGGGTACTGGATATTTGCGGCCGAAATGACGGCGGGCCACACATGGTTCTCCGCCCAACTGGGGGGAAAGACCGCGTTTGTGCTGGGGTCTGAAGCAAAGGGCATCCGCCGCCTTGTACGCGAGAAATGTGATCTCAGTATATCAATTCCTCTGGTCGGGAGGATCGATTCACTGAATGTGGCCCAGGCCGCAACTGTTCTGCTTGCAGAAGCCCTTCGGCAGAGAACCGTTGAATCGGGGAAGCCTGAAGATTAGTGTCTTGGGCCCCGGCCGGCGGCGGCGCTAAGGGCTTGTCACAAAATAAACCTGACAGCAACAAAAGGCGCCGCGGGCCAAGGACGTACGGCGCGACGCATGCGTCGCCCTCTTTATCGCAAGGATGAGGCGTGTGTCACTTGCAAGGGTTATTCCGTGACGGCCGCTAAAGGACGATTTGCCCCAAGCTCCAGTATTCCTCCTTGACACGGCGAATCCCCAATCCAAGGCCCATTCAAGGAGGGAAGCCCCAATGAAGCTGCTGACCGATCTGATTGCGGGGCCTGCCGTGCTGAGAGACCATCTCCAACTGCTCATAGAGATCAAGTTCGATTCCATTCCAGCAATCCATGTGGCCCGGGGGGTACCTCGGCCCGACCGACATATGCTCCTGGGAATTGTCCAGACCATGGCAATTGCCATAGAAGAGAAGGATCCGGAATCAGTGGCCTTTCTGAAGGAGCGGTCTGTTTTGCTCGAAGTAGATGGAGAGGTCCGGGAGACCGCGGCGCCATTGGTGGTGCTGAGGGGGACTGGTGGGGTCATGGCCGCGCTTGTGATGTGCGAAAAGGAAGAGGCCCGGCGGATTGCTCGGAAAGCCGTAAGGCATTTCACAGCCACAATAAGGCTGGATGTCCCGTGATTTCAAGGAACTTCCGAGGCCAAAGGGAGTCTAAGCGTAGTAATGGTGACAACCCTTTGCATTTCCAAGAATATCGGGTTGCTGGGCATGGGGGGCCTACGAGTGAAAATGCGTGAGCTGATTGGGGCGAGAGAACAGGACCCCATCGGATACGCTGCCCACAGAATCCGCATCGAAAAGGTTTACGGACAAATCCAACCGGATACCACATTGTTTTCTTTCCATGAGGCGGATCCATTGCCGGCTCGTCAAGGAGGTTCCCCTAATGATGAACGCGGTCAAGATAGTGTTGGGACTGAGCTTGTTGTTGGCCGTTCCGGCCGCGGCCGCGGGCTGGGGGAATCTGTCGGGCAGGTATGAAGCACGGGAACTGGGTTTCAAGATCAAAGCGGACGTCCAACACAAGGGCAAAAAGTTCAACGGAGAGGCCCGAGTATATGGTCCGTTCGGAGGCCGGAGGCTGAAATTCCGATTCAATGGCGTGTTCGACGACGGTAAGGTATTCGCATCACATCCCAAAGGCCACTACTTCAAAGGGACGATGAACCGCCGCGGCCAGATCGTCGGCACTGTTGTGATCCGTGGAGGACATAAGCTCAGGGTCCGGGTGTCACGTCGTAGATAGCGCTCGATATAATTGTTGGGGTCTTGTGGGTCGGCCCTGGTTCGCCATGCCCGGGCAAAGGCGCCTACGGAGTCGTGGTGAGGACACTCCCGTGGAGGGTTCCAAGTGGGCTGTCCTCATTCTGCGTGGAAACCCTGGCAATACGCGCGGAACGACCGGGGAAAAGGGGTCTTGAATGGGGATCAGAGTATGAATGACGCGGTAAACCTGAACGGGCCTCGATGCGTTGCGGAAGAGCGGAAGCGGCCCCGGTTCCCAGGACCTTGAGTTCTTTGTCCAGGCGCAGCAGGTCCGGGTCATTGGGCGTCAATATGGACCAGGATCGAAAAACCGTCTCGTCCCAGTTTCCGTTCTTGTACACTATTCGCACTCTCTCCAGCATTCCCGATTTCCCAAACGAGAGCAGCGCTTTGTCCATTCTTTCGAAATGGGTGAGGGTACCGGGGTTCAGTTCAAGTTCAGTGGACTGGAGATCCTGAGAAACCACGTCTACGGCAAATTTCCTGAACCCTCCGTTGCCTATCCGATTAACCAGGAGCAGCAGAGGATCGGCAAACCGAGACATGTCGCGATCTCCTTGCAGACGGTAGGTTTCGATGTCCTTGCCATCGTGAGTAAGGGCAATGGTCTTGCCGTCGGAGATCACCTCCACGTTGACATCGCCTCGAGTCGTCATCCGGAATCGATTGGGCTTCACAAATACGAGACTCCCTTCAACTTTCAAATCCCGCTGGAACAACGACGAATGGCGAGTCTTGGTGAATGCCGCTCGGAACCGCTTGACAATATACGCTCTCTTTTCGACGGCCCCTACCAACTTATCCAGTTCAAACTCGTGCATTTGGGCCTTGGGCGCGCAGGCCACTGCCAAGGCTGCAAAGATGATCAGGATCGCGGTTCTTGTGTTCATGTTGAAAATAGAACGTCCCATTAAGTCGACTCTGCCGTTCCGCTCCGAGTGTGGCGAGTTTCCGCAAGCAGCAGCAATGCGGGAAGCGCCACGGTTGTAAATGCCAGGGTGGCCCCCATGCCGATTACCATGGCCCAACCAAGGAATTCCAGGGAGTAATGGCTCGACATGACCATGGACAGAAAGCCCAGCATGCTGGTCAACGAGGTAACGACCAACAGCCTTGTCATTTGTTGCATTACCTTGGCTATGCCGCCGTCCTTATCGTTGAAATGACGCATAATAACGTGAATTCCGTTGTCAATTCCAAGGCCGAAAATCAGTGGCGCCACCCCTATGATCGAAAAAGGAATCCCGATACCCAGCGCCCCCATGACACCCAGGGTGACGACGAAGGCTCCTGTCATTGGGATGAGGCTCAGCGCCACCCCGACTGGATGCCTGAAGACCACCAGGAAGAATATGACCACGAACAGCACCGCATACAACCCCAACCGCAGAAGCTCCGACACAAGGGTCGCCAGGATGGCCTCCATGGACTGGCGTGGACCCGAAATCCTTACTGGAATCGGCATGGCCTCCATGGCTTCCAGGACATTGCGGTCTGCTTCCTTCAAACTGTCGGGATCATTGACTGTGTCAGAATATCTTATCCTTGTCAAGAACCTGAATTTGTCATCTATGCGGGCACGATACCAGGTATGTTGAAAACCGGATAGGCCGTTCCGTTTACGTTCGGCTTCCGGTAGCGCCACTTCCCGAAACGTCTCCGCAGTCCTGTCAAAGGCCCTGATCAGGGATTGCCCGGCTTCGGTCGCAAAGTCCGAAGAAGCCAACAGGCTGTGAAACAGTCTTCTAATGGATGGAAACAGGGCAACTACTTTCCCGAGCATCTCAGCATTGACTTTCTGTAGATGTCTCGGTACTTCCAAGTAGGATATGGAATCAATTGTGGCTATCACGCCTTGTTTCTCCATGAGATTTGCCAGGATCGCGTCCAGGCGCCTTTGAACAGCTATTCCTTTGTCGGGATCGTCAACCTCGAACGACAGTAGCGTAGGTTGGGAAAAATTGGAGCCGAACTTCCGTGAAATCAGATCCGCCACGGCCGTGGAATTCAAACCACGGGCAAGAAAGACCTTGAAAAGATCCTTTTCGTAGGTGATGCGAAAAGTCAAGATCGAGGCCAAAACCAGTACTGCCGCAAATACGATGGAAATCAGTCCGGGAGATTTTGTGAACAACCCGGCCAGGCTCCCAAAAGTGACACGCATAGCTGGAAAACCGTCTTTGCCCCGTCTGCCGATCAGAGCGGCCTGCGCGGGAAATAGGAAAAGGCTTGCGATCAGGGCCAGCATTACACCGCCGGCACACGCGAACCCGAATTGCCCCATTGCAGGGTGATCGGACAAACACAAACATAGAAAAGCCATGACGCTGGTCAGAGCCCCCAGTGCTACGGGTGGCCCAGTGCGCTCCAAGACCGCCTGAACCGCCTTGTCCGGGGAGGTCCCGTTGTCGATCTCCTCTCTCAGCCTTCCCCACAGGTGAACTCCAAAGTCGGTACCAAGGCCGAAGAGGATCCCGGCTGAACCGACCACCACCGGGTTGATCTCGTCGTACGACCAGTACATTATTGCATAGTTCCCGCCCACGGCCACCGCTATGGGCGCCATGAGCACGCCCACTGACAGGAAACTCCGGTATACGAAGAGCAGGAACAAGGACACCATTGCAAAAGATAATGCTAGAATGACAACCACTTCTTTGCCGAAAAGCTCATCAGTCTCACTGTGAAAGACGGTTTTCCCCGTGAGATGCCACTTCAAACCATCGAACTTGGCTTTGGCCCCGGGAATCGATTGGGTCAAAGATTCGATTTGTTGAGGGATCAACTCCCGGAGTCTGAATACCAGTTCCTTTCCCTTGAGGATGTTTGCGCTGGGGAATGAGGGCGTCACATGAATCAAAAATGTTGTGCTGTCCGGGCTGGCGAGAAACAAATACGTGTCCCCCAAGCTCACTCGGCCGAGTCTCTTTTCCATGGCATCGGCTATGAACGGAGCCAGTTCCAGGGGATCACCCAGTATCCTCTTCTGTAAGTAGGGGTTTTCTGTGAGGAAAAGGCGATTCCGGTTTCTGCGAAACGCGTCTCTTATGCCGTCGAAGCCAAACTTCGACTGAATCGCGTCGCGCTCTCGCTTGTTCATCCCCAACAAGAACCGCTGGATCAGACTCCTAACTCGATCAGGATCGTCCAGATCCATGAACTTGAAAAGTACACGCTGAACCCCCGGTACCTGTTTCAATGCCGCGCCCAGGCCCTCAATAAACGGACGGCGAGCCTCCCCGGGTGGTTCAGGGAATTCCAGGACAACTATCAGCGAATCTTGTTCTCCAAAGATTTCGTGGTTTTCGGCCGTGAGGCTGATTACGCTGTCCGAATGCCTGATCCCCGCGATAAGGTTGGTGCTGATCGTGATCAAGGGCAGAACGCAGAACCCGGTCACCGCAATGAAGACAAACACAATCACAACGTGCCAAGGATACGCGGTGGAGAGTGCGCCTATCCTTGTCAGTAATCGGATCAGCAAATTCATCTGACGTCCTGTTTCGAGACCATTCTTCCATCGCCAGAAAGCGGCAACGAAGTATGGAAGTCACTTCCGTTGTTCAGTTGTCCGTGGCTTCGCCTCGGACAAGGTACTCGAAGAGCGCGCACGCTGCGCATGGACTTGGAGGGGAGACTCATCTCCCCTCCAAACCACCCCATACGTAGAGCCGCAAAGGGGCGGCTTTTTCCACGGGGCTTTCATGCGAACTTCCATCGCAAGAAAGCGACAACGAAGTATGAAAGTCCTTGCCGCGGTCTATTAGTCCGTGGCTTCGCCTCGGACAGGGGCTCCAAGGGCGCGCACTCTGCGCATGGACTTGGTGGGGAGGCCCTGGCCGGGCAGGCATTTAAACGTCATGCTTCCGATAGATGTCACGGTCACGTAAGCTCTCCCGGGCCCGCTCAATCGCCCCACGCGTACAGCGCGACCCTCCAAACTACCCCATACGTTGACCCGCAAAGGGGTGGCTTTTTCCACGGGACTTTCATAGGATTCCTCACCAAAAAAGCCTATCATTAGCACAGCTTCTTTGTGCCTTCAATGGCAATGCGCTTTCGGAGGTGAGCCTATCACTTACAAGGGCTTTCCGGATAACCGGTGTCGAACAAATTTGCGCAGCACACCACATAGAGGGGTCCCCGGAGTCCGATCCGGGGTCTCCGGCCCTACGTCCGGGCATAGGCCCGTCGTGGGGCGGACCGTAGGGGCGCAGCAAGCGGCGCGAGCATTCGCTCATCGTCTGTGGTGGTAATCTGTACGCTCGGCGTCCGGGTTCCAGTGGGGAGTGTGCGACATCCCGGACAAGAGTTCCAATTCTTCATTTTCCGGGAAACCCCGGATTCAAGGAGGTTGCGCTCACACGAGTCAAGGCTTATTCTTTAAGCAAAGCCAAGGCTTCGGATGGCTCAAGGGATCCCGGGAGCAAGCCGCAAAGGCTCTTGATTTCGTATCCCGCGGCCTTCAACCGGAAGCCCGGTGAGAAGATATTTGTCGACAGCCTGAGTCATGCTGAGCGCGAGTTCCATGCCGGCGAAGGCGTGACCCGAACGTAATCCTTCAGTTTCGGGGGGCAGATCCTCTGATCGCGTGTGTCATTGCGAGGAATGAAACGACGAAGCAATCCCCTTACCTGGCGCGCAGGAGATTGCTTCGCTGCGCTCGCAATGACATCCGGCCAGTGCCCCCGCGTAAGCGAATGGTTACACCCGAACGCCGTGACAACTTGAAACCCAAACTCTGGTCTGATATCTTCCGAAAGGCTGAACCTAATGAGCAACAGAGGTGCCCCATGTGGGAATACAGCGAAAAACTCAAGGATCATTTCTTCAATCCACGGAACGTAGGCTCAATCGAAGACGCCAGCGGCATCGGTGAAGTGGGTTCACTGGCCTGCGGAGACGCTCTGAAACTCTATGTGAAAATAGACCCTGAATCGGAAACAATTCTCGACGCGGCGTTCCAGACATTTGGCTGCGGAAGCGCGATAGCGTCCAGCAGCGCCCTGACCGAGATGATAACGGGCAAGACAGTGGAGAAAGCGCTTGAGATTACGAATCAGGACATAGCTGATTTCCTGGGGGGGTTGCCCGAGGAAAAGATGCACTGTTCCGTCATGGGACGGGACGCATTCCATGCCGCGATTGCCGACTACCGAGGTGAGCCGCCTCCACGGGAGGCCCTGGAGGGCGAACTGGTTTGCGAATGTTTTGGGGTCACGGATCAGCAGATAAGAAAAGAGGTTCTGGCGAACAATCTTACCACTGTAGAGCAGGTCACTCATTACACGAAGGCCGGCGGTGGATGTGAACAATGTCATGACCAGATTGAAGAAATAATCGCGCAGGTCCAAGGTGAGCTTGCCGAAAAGAAGCAGGAGGAGGCCCGCGCGGCCGGACGCATGACCAATATTCAGAAGATCTCCAAGATTCAAGAGGTCATTGAGCGGGAAGTGCGCCCTATGCTTCAACATGACGGCGGTGACGTGGAACTGATTGACGTGGATGGCGACACGGTTACGGTGGCCATGAGGGGCAGGTGTACTTCCTGTCCAAGTTCCGGGTTCACGCTCAAGGAAGGCATTGAGGCGAAACTGAAAGAACTTGTCCATCCTGACCTTACCGTGGAGGAGGTGACCGGATGAAGACGGTCTACCTTGACAACAATGCCACGACTATGGTCGCTCCGGAAGTCTTTGAGGCAATGCGCCCCTTCTTCACCGAGCGGTACGGAAATCCGTCCAGTATCCACACCTTTGGAGGAAGTGTCGCTCGACCCGTGACCGAGGCCCGGGAGAAACTCGCTGCGCTCCTTGATGTATCCGCGGCAGAGATAGTCCTTGATTCCTGCGGGACCGAATCGGATTCCACAGCGATCTTAAGCGCTCTTGCAACGACGCCGGACCGCAAAGAGATCGTTACCACACGAGTGGAGCATCCGGCTGTATTGAACTTGTGCAAGCACCTTGCCCGCGCAAAAGGGTACTCTGTGAGGTGGCTGTCGGTAGACAAGCAAGGCATGCTCGATATGGACGAAGTTCGCAGCAAGATCACAGATAGGACCGCGGTCGTTTCCGTGATGTGGGCCAACAACGAGACCGGAGTAATCTTTCCGGTTCATGAAATAGCCGAGATTGCCCACGAACATGGCGCGTTGATGCACACCGACGGCGTGCAGGCCGTTGGTAAGATCCCCCTGAATCTCAGTTCTTCGGCCATAGATTTTCTTTCCCTTTCCGGTCACAAGCTGCATGCCCCGAAGGGCATAGGCGCGCTGTTTGTACGTAAAGGAACGCCCTTCGCACCTTTCATCCTTGGTGGGCATCAAGAGGGTGGTCGCCGCGGCGGCACGGAAAACGTTCCCAGCATAGTAGGGCTCGGAGAAGCGGCGCGGCTTGCAATGGACAACCTCGAGGACGAGCGCACTCGCGTCAAGGCTATGCGGGATCGTCTTCAGGAGGGCCTCATACAGGCCATTCCATCGGCTCGTGTGAACGGTCACCTGGAGTCTCGGCTTCCCAATACACTCAACATTGCCTTCGAGTTTGTAGAAGGTGAGGCGATTCTCATGCGGCTGGATGACAAGGGGATATGCGCATCGTCCGGATCAGCCTGCACTTCAGGGTCATTGGAACCGTCCCACGTTCTTAGAGCCATGGGAGTGCCGTTCACTTGCGTTCACGGCTCGATCCGTTTCTCATTATCCAGGTACAATACGGAGGATGAGGTGGAATACGTAATCCGAGAGACGCCGCCTATTATCCGACTCCTGAGATCCATGTCCCCGTTTGGACCGGCCAACTTGGATTCGGCCTGCACCGTGCAATGATACGCGCATCTTGGCCGGCAGGCCCCGGGGCATTAAAATGACAACGGTTGCTCTCCCGGAGGGAGGGGGAGCAACCGGATTTGCGGCATTTACCAACGGCCGGGATTGCGAGAGCATGTACTAGAATCTCTTGCTGTCGTCTTCTCCGGGCTCATGGTGTTGTTGGGTCAACTCATCCGCGGAAAACTCAACCTTTTTCGGGGGGATGCTTCTCAAAGCGGGGAAAAGACCATTGAACCTTGAAGAGTGTTTCTCCATCTGGTCAGGCGAGTGAAGCGACCAATAGGGAGTCGAATCCTCTTCCTCTATGAGGACGGTCAGCAGGAGAGCGGGGTATCTAAATCGAGGATTGTTGCCGAGGAAAGTCAGCACCTCGCGCGCTCGACGGAATTCGCGCCTTCTGCGGTTGATTTCTCCCAGGAGGTACATTGACATACCTGGGTCACCTTTGTTAAGTCCACGACGAAGCGCGTCTTCCAAGCACGCGTCCGCGCAGCCCAGCAGTTCCTCCTCGGTTCCGAGGCTGCCGAGTTCGCGGGCCACCCAGGAGCCCCTGAGGCTCATTATGGCCATGTCCCTGGGACTCGCTCGTCTGACGTCAAGAACCTCAATCAGCGCGAGCCAAGCGCGGGCCGGGATCTCTTGGTCTGGATAACCCCTGAATATGTCAAGATATTCATCGGACCGAATCAAGTCTTTGACTTGGCCTGGAACTGGTTTATGATAGTCTTTAACGCGGGCCGTGAAGAAACAGTTGGGACAGGTGGCTATGTCTGAAGACCGATTGCAGTCCCGGGAAACGAGTCGAAAATCAAGGCCACATCCAAAAGCCAGGGCATCCCGATTGTCGGTGCCGCACGAACATGAGAACCGTGTGGAGCAGAGAGGGCAAGCAAGATCCCTCGATGAGTTGTTCACGCAATCCTCCTGGAATCTCTTCCAACTATATTATTCCTCCCCTCGTAACCCGAAAACGGACATAGCATATCACAAATAACCGCTTCTTTACAAGCTTTTCTTGACTGTCGACCTTGTAATTTGCCTGGAAAGGCCCTGAATGCCTGACTTTTGTAGTGATTCAATGATGAGTGCCACTCGATCCAGTCTCATTGACTATGACTCAGACCTGAATGCGCCTCAGAGAGAGGTTGTCACCGCAGCAGGCGGATCGATCCTGGTGATCGCAGGCGCAGGATCGGGAAAAACAAGAACCATCGTGTACCGCGTTGCATGGCTGGTGGAACAGGGAGCGGACCCGTCTTCCATCCTTCTCATGACGTTCACGAGAAAGGCAGCGGAGGAAATGCTCACCCGCGCGGCCGAGCTGCTGGACGATCGCGTGAGCCGCGTTTCGGGAGGTACGTTTCATTCAACCGGTAATCAGCTTCTCCGGCGGTACGGCAACCTGATAGGATTTGATTCCTCCTTCTCGATCATGGATCAGGGCGACTCCTTGGAGACCGTGGATCATATCAAGAAAAGCCTCACTCCCCCGTTGCTGGATCTGAAGAGTTTTCCCAAGAACAGGACCATATCCGCAATCATCAGCCGCGCGGTGAACACCGGAGGATCCGTCTTCAGCGCGCTCAGGACCAGGTATCCGCATTTTGAGCGCTTTGGCGAGGACATTGATAGGATCCGAGTGCAATACGAGGCTCACAAGCGATCCCACAACCTGATGGACTATGACGACCTCCTGGTGAACACGATCAGGGTACTGGAGGAGCACGAACACGTGCGGGAGGAGGTATCCTCCAGATGGAGGCACCTGCTCGTAGACGAGTACCAGGATACCAACCGACTTCAGGCTCAAATCGTTCGGCTGCTGGCTTCTTCCCACGACAACGTAATGGTGGTGGGAGACGATTCCCAGAGCGTATACTCCTTCAGAGGGGCTGATTTTACGAACATCATGGAATTTCCCGACTTGTTTCCCGGCACCAAGGTGGTCAAGCTGGAGGAAAACTATAGGAGCACCGTGCCTATACTGGCGGTCACCAACGCAATCATTTCTCAGGCCGCTACCGGTTATCCGAAAAGGCTCTTCACGAGAAAGACAGAGGGACCGTTGCCTCTCGCAGTGAGGCCGTATTCTGAACGTGAACAGAGCCAATTTGTGATCGCATGTCTGAAGGAGTTGGAAAGCGCGGGCATCCGTCGCGATGACATAGCGGTCCTGTTTCGCGCGGGTTTCGACTCATTCGATCTTGAAGGTGAACTCACTCGAAACGAGGTTCCCTTCGTGAAATACGGCGGATTCAAGTTCCTTGAGAGCCGGCACATCAAGGACGTCCTGGCTTATCTGAAGGTCTTGAACAACTACAAGGACAGGCTTAGCTGGGCGCGAATATTGAGAATACTTCCGGGCATAGGGGTGAAGACCGCACTGAAACTGGCGGACGCCATAGCTGAAGCCGGAGTGCCGAAAGATCCGGCGATCCTGGCGCCGCCCGGAAAAAAGTACGCTGCCCACTTTGCTCGCCTGATCGACCTGATGCACAGTCTCAAGAATGAATCGAGCCCAATCTCCGAGAAGGCCGAGCTGATCAACAACTACTATTTCCCGTTCCTCGAGCAGACCTTCGACAACTATCCCAAACGAATGCGGGATCTGGAACACCTTGCGGATCTCACAGTCACGTATAAAAGCCTCAACCGATTCCTAAACGATATGGCCCTGGAACCCCCCGACACCGACACATCGGGCCCGGATTCCCGTGAAGATCCCCTTGTACTGTCTACAATTCATTCCGCGAAGGGCCTTGAATGGCACACAGTCATCATTATCTGGGCCGTTGAAGGGCGAATACCCTCTCCCATGTCACTCGATTCCCCGGACGAACTGGAAGAAGAACGCCGCCTGATCTACGTGGCAACTACAAGAGCCAAACACAACCTGGTCGTTGTCTCCCCCCAAACCCGTATGGACCGCCAACAAGGTGTAATCTACACCCCACAGTCACGGTTCTTCGACGCGGTCCCACAGGAATACTTTCGGAGCTACTCGCGCACGTTTTGAGAATCGAGGGGACCACGCGGCACGGATTGTGAAGTTGATACCAACTATCACCCCCAATAAGGGACAATGAACTACGAAAATCTTGGGGCAGCTTGTCCGTGGCTTCCCTTCGGGCGACTGGCGGTCGCCCCTACAAGAGGGCTTATACCAATGCGCAATCAAGAGAGTGAGATCGGTTTCTTGGGCGCCACTGCCGGCTTGCCCAGCAGTGCTCTTTATCACTTGCTTGAACGCGCATTGGTATTAGGGCTTGTCACCAAATAACGTTGGTATTCTCCTGTAGGGGCGGACCTATGTGTCCGCCCTTTCCGCGCTCGCACCCCTGTCCTGAAAAGCCTTGACAATTCGCCTTCTTCTCAATAACCTGTACAGGCCAGTCAAGCGCGGAGAGATGACCGAGCGGCTGAAGGTGCTCGCCTGCTAAGCGAGTGTAGGGGAAACTCTACCGAGGGTTCGAATCCCTCTCTCTCCGCCACCCTTCCTTTTCCCATGTCCATTCAGGCGAAGAAGAGCAAACACACAACGATCGCTGCGCAGATTCCTACCGCGTCCGCAAGGAGGCCGGCGTGCAGCGCGTAACGGGTCCTGTTGATGGACACGGACCCGAAATAGACTGCGAGCACGTACAGAGTGGTTTCAGTACTGCCGCTCATCACAGCGGCCAGACGGGCCTGATACGAATCAGCGCCGTGAGCTGCAATGATCTCTCCAAGTATTCCGAGAGAGGCCCCGCCCGACAACGGTCTCATGAGGGCCAAGCTGAGAACATCGGGCGAAAGCCCCACAGAGGCCATGATCTCCGGCTGGAATCGCTCTATCAAGTCCATTGCCCCGGAAGACCTGAACATACCCACAGCCACCAGTATTGCAACAAGATAGGGAATGATCCGAACGGCTACTTCGAATCCTTCTTTGGCGCCATCCACAAAACATTCGAACACCTTGACGCCCTTGAAGAACCCATAGAGAGGGATTCCTACCAGGAAACCGAGGAATATCAAGTTTGACGCGAGGGCGGAAAATTCAGGCAGCCCCTTCATCGTCTTGGCCTTTCTCCTGAGCAACGCGAAATCCGCGCACCCGGGACAGCATGCGAGCCGCCATGATTCCCGTTACTGTGGAAGCGCAGGTGGCCAGGATCGCGGGAAACACTATTATCGTAGGGTCGGCCGCGCCCCCGGCCGCCAACAAAGCGATCGCACCCGCGGGAATGATTTGAACGCTGGACGTGTTGATGGCCAGGAACATGCACATTTCGTCGGTCGCGGTTCCAGGGTGTCGGTTCAAGGTCTCCAGATCCTTCATTGCCCTTATTCCAAGGGGAGTCGCAGCGTTATTCAGACCGAACATGTTGGCGACAATGTTCATTGCCATGCTTCCCAAAGCCGGGTGAACCGCAGGTATTTTGGGAAAAAGGAAGCGCAGTACAGGGGCAATCAGTCTGGTGAAGCGCTCCACGAGTCCACTCTGCTCGGCAATTTTCATCATTCCCAACCACAGGGCCATGACGCCGGTAAACCCCAGCGCAAGCTTGAATCCTGCGCCCGCTGATTCCGTCACTGCTCCAACGACTTTGCCGAGGTTCCCCGTCATCATCGCAACAGCAACAGAGCCTACCAGAAGAAACAGCCAGACAATGTTCAACATGTCATTGCACCCCACTGAACTTGCTTTGAATCATGACTGGAATATTTGATACCCAAATTGAGCGATTCAAGCTGATGTCATTGCGAGGAGCGAAGTGACGAAGCAATCGCCGGCCTTTGGTTCTTCCACCCAATGAGATTGCTTCGCTGCGCTCGCAATGACAGATACTTCAGGTACTTGCTCGTTGGATGAACCAAGAACCGCACAGATTAGGGTGAAAAGAGCACAGGGCCGCCGGAAAGAACTGCTACGCCTTGCTCTTAACGAATGAGACACTACTGATCGGAATAGTGTAGTGAGAATCGCCGGATTTGATTCCTAAGAACCCGCCTTCATTCCACAACAGGGTTCCGCTTACCAGCGTATCGGACCCCAGAAGCGAGACTTCGACCACAGCCTTGGAGGAAACCAACTTCTGAAGGAAGCCGCTGCTCTGGGGGACCTGCCTCGCAGGAGACACGGCTCCGCCTGTTACGAACGGTTCCTCATCGATCGGAGTAATAA
>CAZGNL010000023.1:0-40331 GCA_964527475.1 uncultured Syntrophaceae bacterium | reverse complement strand
ACCGAACTCATGGGCCTCGCACTGGAGGAACCGGGAGTGAAGTCCTGGCTCGGCAGACACATCGTGTCCGCGGAAAAGATGTTGGAGATGAAAGGGCTTCTGTAGGCCTTATGGCGATTCAGATGCCCAGGGATGATCAAAGAATAACTATATCGCCTCAAGGGCTTCTGTGTCGACCGTGACCCTTCAGTCATTCGGGGGCCATGGAACGACCACGTTTCCTCTCGTTCCCAGGCTATGCCTGGGAATGCATGCCGGGAGGCTCCGCCTCCCCTACTTGAGACCGGCGCCTCCGCGAACAAGGAGGACTTTTATAGGAATGCGCTTTCAAAGAGGGAACATATGGCTCAAGTCCGGAAGGGAGAAATCCCCCCTACCCCCCTTTGCTAAAGCGGGGTGGTTCGGGGCAGGCTCTATGTGTCTGCCCTTGCTTTCGAGGCGCCCCGAAACTGAAGGCGCACAGACCTGCTCACAAATGGCTTGACTGGACCGGGACCTCTGTGATCTAATGCAATCACTGGAAATGAAAGATCTTTATGTGAAGGGCTGCATGGCGACAGGAGAGAAGAAACAGAATCTCAGCGTGGCGGCTAGGGTGACACTTGTGTGCGCGTTGTTGTTCACCGTCACGGTAGTCCCCTGCTATGGCCAGTCCTTGGGTTCCGGCCTTGTCTCCGCGTTTCCCCTGAACTCCTTGGAGCGGTACATCGGCCCCTTGTTGCCGCGAAACGGGATCGGCGCCACTTTTCGCAGTGAAATATGTGCGGGACCTGGCCTCGGCGCACTTCAGGATGTCAGGCTCTCCGGGACAGACTGGGCGGAGAGGCAACTGCAGGGTTGGCTGGCACTGGACGAGTATCCGATGCGCTACGACATTAACTCGAATCTCCGCTTCTGGCGCTTCGGCCTGCTGTTGGGATACTCCTTTTTCGAAACAATCGGCCACAGGGGCGATCCGGACGGTCCGGGCGGCACACCCGCTAGAACCGGAAAAGTGGATATCTCGGGTTTCAGACTGGGGGGCTCGTGCGACGTGGTCCAGTTGACGTGGCTCACCGCGGGTGTCGAGGCTGAACACTACTTTTTCGAGCCCGGATTCAGCGGTGATCTGGATCTTGAGGACAACACAGCCGGGCGGCTGATCGTCAAAGGCGCTCAACCCACCACGGTAAGACCTTATCTACGGTACGTTCCGCCCGACATCCTGGGTTTCCCGGTACACTTTGAGGCGTTTTACGGCATTCCGGTCAGCGGCGCCAAGCTGACTTCGTGGGGCGCAACGCTGGCATTTAGGCCTCAGATTTATCGGTTCGACGTTGCCGCGAAGCTTACCTTTGCCAGGAAGCACCTCGGGTTCGAGACAGCGCCTGAGTTTGCAGACTCGGATTTTACGAGTGATCGCTGGACCATGGACATGCAATGGAACATGTATGGACTGGAGTTGGCGTTGTACTTCTAGTGCCGTTCTATGTTCTTGAAGTATTCTTCCAGATTTAGACTGAGCAAATCCTCCAACAGCCCGGTCTCCCCCATTATTTCTTCAATTTCCGCGCCGAAGAACTGCCGGAGTATCTTGTTTCTTGTGCGAGATCGCCTGTCCTTCTTTTTGTAGAAGGCCTTCAAGTAGATGTGAATTCTGGCATAGCAATTTTCCAGCTGGTCCAGATCCTCCCTGACCATTTCTTCGAAGATTCTATCTTTGGGAATATCGGGATTCTCTTCGAGCCAGCGGCGCTTTTCCTTTATGTGTTGTGCCCTGGTGACCACATCTTCCACATATTGGTTGAGTTCGGCAAAGGTGCTTTCGTCGACCATGACCTGAAGGATGTTGTCTTGGGAGCGGGACCGGTCCTCCTGGGGGGATCGGGGGCCGGTCCCATCAGGAGCTTCAGGCTCTTTCCACAAATCCGTTTCTTCCGAAGATTCCGCAATCGCAAGTCGTTCCATTCTTCCGGCCAGTTCATCCGTAAGGAAGGCGGGAACACGATTTACCAGCCTGGTCAACTGACCGCCATACATGGCCGTTAGAATCTGATAACCGATCTCCATGGAACTGTTGAGCATGGAAAAGATGGACACGGTTCGGCGATCCTCCAGGGATATCAGTTGGAGCATTATCTCCTGGACCGTGGGTGTAAGATGAAACTTTACGGCTCTCCCGGACGCGGTGAGTTTTTTGACGAAGAGCGAAAAGTTGTCGTCAAGAGTGTCGGAGTGCCTGTCGAACTGGAATCCCACGACCACGCGTCCGTCACTGTTGAGAATCTTTGACGCGTGGATCTCTTCCATCCCTGTTTTGTCAAGGCGGAACAACTCTCCCACACGATCATCACGAAGCGCGTTGTTGGTGAAGGAATCTATCCTGTTGGCTGCATCTTCGATGATCGAGGAGTACTTCCGATCTATGGATAGATCCGGAATAACCTGGATCGCATAATTAGCTGATTTCATAAATCAACACCCGGCCCCGGCCCCTTCTGTGCTCCTCTTCGTCTACGACTGGGGGTCCTTACTCGAATCCCTGCGCAAAAAATCATTCAGACGTATGATATTGTCTTCTCCCCTGGATGGTGACAGGGACTCGTCTCTTCCCTCAATGGATTCTACAAACTGCCTCAGATTCGGATCCTTGGCCAGGGCCTCATCTATCTTTCTATCCATTTCGATAGATTGCCTCGTCAGGACTTCAACCGGACATTCCATGCCGACACTTCTGTTGAGGACGTTGACCATCCTGGACACCTGCCGTGGATTCTTCTGCAGGTAGGCCGGCACATGTCCCCACAGACTCACTGCCGGGATGCCCGCGTCCGAGCAGGCCCGGAGTATGGTGGTATGAATGCTTATGGGTCCTTCATAGTCCGCACGTTGAATACCTGCATCGAGGCTGGTGATCTCCGTCATGGTGGAGTCTGAAGAACCCACGATCGACATCACGGGACTGGCGGAATGGGAGATGGTGTCCTGGACTCCTCCGATCGTGAAAACCCGGGTCACGCGGAGTCTGCGCATGGCCTCCACCAGGACGCTTGAATAGAAGAGCCACCGGTAGTGAGGCTCTTTCCCCAAGAACAGAATCAGGTCGTGATTGGGTTCAGGGTTCACCCAACACTTGATCTTGGCTTCCATCGGTTCAATCCGACGAATCAGGCCCGCCCGAATCTCCGCCAGCGGTCTATCCAGAGCATAATTGATAAAGGGCTCTTCGCTGAGCGAAGCCACGACCTGCGGTTGCTGCGTATCATTCAAGTAAACAAGAGTATCGCTGGAAACACTACCCGCATCGGACCACCCGTGGAAGCCCACTACCATGATCGGATCCTTCAGGTCGGGGACCGTGTCCCATTGAAGGAATGCCGAAACATTTTGGTTCTCTAACATCTCGTCTGTCCGGTCTCCCGCACCGATATTGCGGCGCGCTCAAGCCTCTCTCATCAAGAGCGGACCGATAATGAAAGAGCGTTTCAGATCGGCGGCCTGTCCACGCATCGTTACAGCCGCTGCTCAGCTTGGAGAATCTGCTCCTTCTATGCTCAAGGTCCCTAACCTCAGATGTCTATCGCGTAGAAGCCGGGAGCTTTGGGCGCCGACGCTGTGCTTCCAACAGCCTAATCGTATTTCCAAATACTTGCTCTGTCAAGCCGGCTGTATCTGCCGCACTATTCATAATACTACATTCGGCCAAGGACTTTAACTCCCTTGTGAGTAACCGTTCAGTTTCGCGGGGCGGAAGGTCGGCTCCGAACATGTCATTGCGACTCCGGGCTTGAACCGGAAGAAGCAATCTCCTGTGCCGAGAATATGGGGATCGCTTCGTCGTTTCACGGTGAACGGTTACCGTCAAACTAAAGTCTTACCCCTTGGGCGGATGTGATCTTTTCTTACTCCTGTTTGCCGTATTCCTCCAGATCCAGTGTCACGTGCTCGTAACCGATCTCATTGAGGCGCCGCGTAATTCTCCCGCGAAGTTCCGGTCTTGTAAGGATGAGATTCATCCCTTCCCGGTCTGTTACGATTCTGGCCATGGGAAGATGATGGCGCACGCGCATGATCCTCAGACCACATTCTCTTAGAAAGGATTCCGCTCTCTGCACCATTTCCAGTGCGTCCAGCGTGATGCGCGTGCCGGTCGGCAAACGGGTGGCGAGACAAGGCTGCGCTATCTTGTCTGCAAGGTCCGGAAAACCGGCGTTCCTGAGGAGGTCTCTCACTTCCTCTTTTCCGATGCCCGCCTCTGCAAGCGGACTTGGGACAGCTAATTCCTCCAGAGCACGCATGCCCGGGCGATCCTCAGGATCATCATCAGCCTGCGTTCCGTCCAGGACTACGGATCCATTTGCCTCCGCCATCGACCTCAACAGCCGATACCGTATACGCTTACAGACATAACAGCGATCCGGCGGATTGCGGACAAAGGAAGCATCGGAGCACTCGCCTGACTCCACGACCAGATGTTCCACATTGAGTTTTTCAGCAAGATGTCGCGCTGATCGCCCCTCTTCGGAAAACGACGTTGGGGATACCGCGGTTACTGCGAGCACGCGATCTCGACCCACAGCCTGTACGCTTTCCCACAACAGTAGACTCGAATCCACGCCACCGGAGAAGGCTACGATGACCCGGGCCTCACTTCCCGCGGCGTCTCGGATTATTTCCCTAAGACGACGCTCTTTCTCGGCCAAAGCTTTTCGGTAGTTGGTTGCTCTCATGGGGGCACCTTATTCAGGACGGCTTATAATAACCGGCGTCCGCGGGTCTCTTTGGGGATTCGATCCAGCCTCCTCCTATTACCCTGTCTTCGTCGTATAGGACTGCCGCCTGGCCGGGGGCTATTGCGGACTGAGGCTCATCAAAGGTCAGTTCCATATGGTCCCGGGCGCGGTATGTCACGGTAGACCTTGCCGGTATTGCCGTTGATCGCACCTTTATCAGGAACCTATCTCCCACATCAGGTGGAGACGTGGTCAACAGGTTGATGTCTCTGATTCTCAAGCTCGATACAAAGGTCTCTTCCTTGGGACCGACTACGATGGTGTCGGTCGCGGCGTCGATTCGAATGACGTACATGGGATACGGCCTGGATATGCCGAGCCCTCTACGCTGACCCACGGTGTATTCCATGATTCCCTTATGCCGTCCGAGGACTGTCCCTTGCAGGTCAATGATGGGGCCCGGCCTGGAATTCCGGCGCGTTTGCCTTAGGAAATCCCGGTAATCGTTGGCCTGCATGAAGCAAAGTTCCTGAGATTCCTCGGATTCCCAAACGCCCACCCCTTCCAGCTTCAAGAATTCCTTAACCCCTGCCTTGGTGCTGTCGCCCAGGGGAAACACAAGACCGGCAAGCAATTCTTTGGTGAGCATAAAGAGAAAATAAGACTGATCCTTCTTTCTGTCCAGACCTCTGAAGAGTCCCGGACCCTCCGAGGTATTGCGGATGCGCGCATAATGTCCGGTAGCCAGCCTTTCACATCCCAGGGACCGTGCCATGTCCAACAAGCGCGACACCTTGATGAACCGATTGCAGATTGGGCAAGGAGAGGGAGTGCGCCCCACACCATACTCTTCCACAAAAGGCCTGATGACTATTCTTGCGAAGTCCTCAAGGAGGTCTACTTCACGGATGGGAACATCGATCCGCGCGGCCAGCACGCTTGCGCTTTCCCACGTGGCATCCGAATGAGAGTGCAGACGCATGTGAAAGCCTATGACATCATGTCCCTCTCTACGGAGCAACAAAGCAGTGGCTGTACTATCCATTCCACCGCTCATGGCGACGGCTACACGCATACAAGTCTCCCGGGCTTGACAAGACCGATTCTCAAAGCGGGTCCCAACGATCTGTCATCTATCATCGGCCCTTCCCGCCGGAGACAGCCGACGATGGAAAGAATTCGGGCCGGCAGGCAGGGTCAGTCGAGGAACCCGCGGGGGATCAAACTCATCACCTGAAGCGTCCGGCGGTTGGGGCGGTTGCGGGGGGGCGACCGGCAATCCCGCGTCCGTTTCAAGGTCTTCTGTTTCAAGGTCTTCTGTTTCGTCGAATTCAGAATCGTCCTCAGAATCTGACGGAACCTGATCATCGTCCGGCTGAGGGGTAGGAGGCTGCGGATAATATGGAGGTTGAGGCGAAGCATACGGGGGACGTTGGGGATCGCGGTCTCCGCTGGGCTGAGGCGGCGCCATTGTTCCCGGGTGCAACGGCAGGGGTTGCGTTCCCGGCGCGGGCCGAGACAGCCCGTAGCCGGGGTATTGTCCCTGTGCAGGATCGTCCGGATCGATCGGGGGTGTGGCAGGGCCGTGGGAGGTCAGGACATCGGGTGGATCCAGAGGACAGACAACGAGAGTTTTCCCTGCAAAGGGCGTGTACACCGGTTCCACGACCATCGTGGGGACGCCGCCTCGCTTGATGTTTCCTGTGAACGTAAACATAGGGTGAAAAGTTATTTGCGGAGGAATTGGAAACTCCCTTTCAGGTTTGCCTTCGAGAAGCCCCTTCATGAAATAGGCCCATATGGGAAGAGCGGCTTTCGAGCCGGCCTCTCGGGTACCCATAGACCTTTTCTCGTCGTATCCGACCCACACACCCGCGGAGTAGTCTGGATTGAAACCTATGAACCACGTGTCTTCCACATTGTTTGTAGTCCCGGTTTTTCCCGCAAGATCCTTACGTTTCAGATATTTACGCACCCGCCAGCCTGTCCCGGACCTCACTCCACCCTGTAACAGCGAGGTCATAATATACGAGGTCTGAGGAGATAGAGCCGCGGTTTCACGCCTGGGCCGGCCTTGGAACTCCGCGTCAACCGGGGCCAATGGAACCTTGAGTGGGTTGCTGTCTTCGCCTTCCTTTGCCTTCTTCAGATCATCCGTGGACGGCACGGCAAGCGCTGCGTCCGGGGCATCGTCGGCAATAGGCGCGTCAGCGTTCTGTTCCGCGCCCGGCGGGTCGGAACCGTCCTCGCTCGGGGCCGGACCCTCGGTCTCCTCTTCTTCGTCAGCAACCTCCCAATCACCATCGCCGGAATCATCATCTGTCGGTTCTCGGAACTCATTTCGATGCGCCGGCCGCGGTATCTCCGATTCATTCAGTCCCTCGATCTGAGTGTTGTCTTCAAGCACATTTCCGTGACGGTCTTCGATCCGCTTGACAAGGACGGGCTCCACATAGATCCCGCTGTTCGGAAAAACAGTGTAAGCGGAAGTGAGTTCAAAAAGGCTTACCTCGGAAGTCCCGAGGCTCAGGGAAAGATTGCGGCCGAGCGGGGATTTGATCCCCATTTTCCTGGCCAGGTCTATGACAGGATCAAACTTCACATCCATAAGGATTTTGATCGTGCAGATGTTTCGGGAAAGCTCCAGAGCCCTACGCAGGCTGATGGGGCCGAGGAATTTTCCGCCCGAGTTTCTTGGGTTCCATTCTTGGTTCTTGTCCTTCAGGTCTATGACTATTTCGTCGTCTACGATTATTGTTCCCGGGCTGTAACTCTTGCGCTCGATGGCTGCGGCATAGACTATGGGTTTGAACGCGCTTCCGGGCTGGCGCTTGGCCTGAGTGGCCCTGTTGAATTTGAAGTGTTCCCTGGTGGAGCCGCCGACCAGCGCTCGAACATAGCCGGTCTTATTCTCCATGCAGACCAGAGCTCCTTGGAGCATGGGCTTCTCGTCCGGTTCAAAGAACGGTATCTTATCCTCAAACCCCTTGAAGCGAAGCGCCATAACATTACCGGCTACATAAACCGATTTTTTCTCCAGCCTCACCTGTCCCAGAAGCTCAGGACTCAGGGCGACATAGAGATCCGCGCCTTTCTTTCTTCGCGTCACCTTTGTCACAACGCCTTCAAACAGCCCGTTCAGCCTCAGCTTTGGAGTGTTGCGGTTCTCCAGGTAATCAGGGATTTTTTTCGGATCGATGGTCTTGACGATAGCGAGGTGTTTTTGCCGGGCGCGGATTTCATTCAGCCCTTTTTCCATAGCCTCCAGGGCTTTCTTCTGCAAATCGATTTTGCACGTTGTGAACACTTTGAGCCCTTCGTGGTAAAGCGCGGGCTCGCCATACTTGTTGATGATGTATTGCCGCACAGCCTCTGCAAAATCGGGTACCAAATCAAACGGCCTTACGATTTCCTTCCTGAACCGTAGTTGCTCCTTTTTTGCCTTTTCATATTCCTCGCTGGTAATGAACTCCGCATCGAGCATGTTTTTGAGGACAAGTCCCTGTTTGAGCAGAGACTTCTTTGCGTTCTTGAAAGGGTTGTACCTTGAAGGACTCGGAACTATGCCGGCCAGTAAGGCCGCTTCAGCCACCGAGAGATGCTGAACCGGCTTGTCAAAGTAGTTTCGGGCCGCAGCTTCGACTCCGTAACATCCGTCTCCCAGATAAATCTCATTGAGGTACACATATAGGATTTTCTTCTTTCCCCAGAGATCCTCCAGCCTTCTGGCAAGGATGATCTCCTTCATTTTTCGGGATATCTTTTTCTCACTGGTCAGCAGAAAATTTCGGGTCACTTGCTGCGTTATGGTGCTCGCCCCCTCTCGAAGCCTGCCCGCGCGCAGGTTTTGGTAAACCGCGCGGGCCACACCCTTCCAGTCCACTCCGTGGTGTTGGTAGAATCTCGCGTCCTCCGCGGCAATAAAAGCTTTGACAGCATGGGGCGGGATGTCGTTCAGATCGACCACGAACCTCTTTTGCTTGTAGAATATTCCTATGACTGTGCCGCCATCCGAGTAAAAGGTGGACACGGTCCTGGGTTGATAACTCCTCAGTTGGGGAATCTTCGGCAGATTATGGGAATAAACCAGGAACGCGCCCAGCAATCCCCCGGCCCCGAAAAAGGGCACGGACAGGGCGAACACGAGTGGAATCAAGAAGAAAAAGGTGAATATGGCTTTCCCGACTATGCTTTTGCCACGAATTTTCATGTTTCAATTGCCCTGTCCTTCTCCCGCCGGCCCCGCGTCCCGCAGGATTGACGGCAGGGGTAGGGGGTGGTCTCAACTCGGAATCTCAATGGTCATCATTGTAAACTCATACGGTAACCGTTCACCGTGAATCGTGCAAGCTCCCGGAATTACGTATGGGGGAGGTTTGGAGGGGAAGATGAGTCGCCCCCTCCATTCTCAGCGGGCGCAGAACCGCTTCAAGCCCGGTGAACCATTACTTCATACGGTTATTTTCATCAAGTCCGCGGCCCTTGCCACTTCTCCTGAAAAGGTACCGGAAGCCTGTTGGGCCACGTCCACTTCTTCACACGGTGGATACATGTGAGTCAACACGAGTTTTCGGGCACGGGCCTTCGCGGCGACGGCTCCCGCCTCTGAGGGAACCAGGTGACCCGGTACCTTGTTTTTTTCCGGCATGGAGCACTCACATATTAGAACATCCGTGTCCTTGGCAAGTTCCACGAGACCTTCCGAAACATCTGTGTCGCCTGAGACGGTCACTGATTTGCCTGCTTCTTCGATCCTGTAGGAGATTGAAGGAAAGAAGTGCGGTGCCGGCGTCGACAGTATGGTGACCTCGTCCATTGAAAAGCTGTCAGGGGCCTCGGCGTCCATCTCCTTTATCTTCAAACGTTCGTTGCGTGGAACAATCCAGTCCCCCCAAACCTCCTGAAGTGAGGCGTAAAAGTCTGTGAGGCCCGTGGGCCCAATAACATAAAAGGGATCTTCCCGCGCAGGACCGAAAGCATAATTGGACGCGAACAGAAAGGGAACCAGGTCCGAGGTGTGATCAGGATGAAAATGGGTTATGAGAACAGCGTCAACAAGTCTTGAGTCGATCTTTGCCTCGCACATTCTCCGAAGCGTTCCAGGGCCCATATCCACCAGGAGAATCAGTTTTCCTGCCATCACAGCCAAACCCGACGCATTGCGCTCCAGGCTCGGGGTCGCGGTTCCGCTGCCCAATATGATGATCTCCATGAATGCCCTTCCCCTGGATTGCCGGAGCAAATTCTCAAAGCCGCTGAGTGGCGGATCTCGTCAAGCGGGCAGGCGCGAAGCCACTCCCGCGTTTTTCCCGAAACCCTTCCAGACGATTACCATTGCCAAGCCTGAAATACAATAATAACATAAGATGAAACCCGCCTCATTTCTTGCTATAATGCATTTTTTTGAGTGGATGCCAGGACGGTCGGGCCCGTAACATCAAGGAATAACTTGGAATTACGTGAGGTCGGCTCGGCTCGATTCTCGTCCTAACGGGGCTTTTCGCCCGGATACGGATTGGCGTTCATAAAGGTGAACCGACCAGCCAAGGAGCATCATTTCCATCATATGGATAATTCCCGCAGATCTTATTCACACCGTTTCATAGACTGGTTCGTGGAGTCGCGATCTTTTCTTCTCGTTGGTGTATTTGTCATCACTGTGGGGTTGGCTTTTTTCATTCCCGGAATGAAGCCTGACCCCACCATGAAATCCGGAATCTCCACCACTTCCCGTGAGTACAGACAATATCAAGAATTTCTCGCGGAGTTCGGAAACGAGGAATTCATTCTGATCGCGATGAAGAACAATCTGCCCGCAAACGATCCACGGATCCTGACCGCCCTGGACAATATTACCGAACGGCTGCAAGAGTATCAGGATATCGAGGAGGTTGTAAGCCTGACCAACCTGTCATTTTTTCAGGAGGTTGACGGGCGGTTCGGCGGGTACAAGCTGATACGCAACAGGAACGGGAAGCCTGTTTTCCCGGACCGAGGAAAACTACAGAGACTCAGAGAATTCATACCGGTGCTGGACCTTCTGCTGTCCGGGGACCTCAAGACAGTGGGCTTCATAGTGAAGATCTCCGAGAGGTGCAGGCTGAATCCTCCGCTCATAGACAAGGTCCTCAAGGGAATCGATTCTGTCTTGCGAGCGGACGCGCCCGCGGGATCCGACTTTCGTGTCATCGGCGGTCCTGTAATCCGCCACGCTGTCCAGAAATACAACCTTCAGACCGCCATTACCTTCGGATTGCTCTGTTCCCTGATTGCAACCCTGGTCGCGTTCTACATTTTCAAGAGCCTGCGCGTATCTTTGATCACGACGTTGGTGGTGGGGATTTGCGTCGTGTGGATGATGGGCCTTATGTCCATTCTGGATGTAAGACTGAACTCCACGACCGCTCTGTCGTTCGGATTGGTCCTCATCGTGAGCGCGGCCGCGGTCATCCACATCGCGACCCACTATAACGAACGCTATTCCCATCTGCACGACAGGGTGGAAGCCGCCAAACAAGCCTTGATGGTAGTGGGCCGGCCATGCCTGATGTGTTCGCTGACCACCGCGACCGGTTTCGCGAGCATCACGGTTTCCAACATTCCTATGGTCAGACAGGTGGGCCTCATCATGGCCCTGGGAGTATTGATCTCTTACCTTCTCGCTTTAATCGTGGCCCCGGCGCTGCTGATCATGTTCAAACCGCCGTCACCGCGGGCGTATAGTCGCATGTCCGGCGACTGGGTGGCTGTGGCATTCAACCGTCTGGAGGCGTTCGTTTTCGCTCATTATCGGGTTTGCGCAGCGGCAGGTTTGGTTTTCATCTTGCTGATGGCCTCAGGGGCGCCCCGAATTCACAGCGATACCCAGATCTTGCGAATGCTCACCGACAGGACCAAGGAGGTCCAGGATATCCGGTTTGTTGAGCAAAACCTGGCCCCGGTTCATTCACTGGAACTGACGATCGATGTGGGCGACCGGGCGCTCAAGACCCCTGAGCCATGGGCGAAAGTGGCTGAGATAGAAAGACGTTTAAAGACTATACCTGAAGTCGCGGGGACGGATTCTCTTGTTTCCGTGCTCAAGTATCTCGGGGAGGTCGCGGGAGCGCCTTCCACGGGCGAACTCTTCGGCAATCCTCGCCTGATCCCGCAACTCCTGGCAATGACGTCATTCAGCTCGGGCGGAAAGGAAATTCTATCCAGGTATATCAACGAAGGGTACAACAAGAGCCGAATATCAGTGCGAATTGTGAATTCACCATCCACTCCCATCGGAGACACCATCGAGCGGATCAGGGCAACGGCCGCGGGTGTGATGAAAGGCACGGGAGAGGTCGTAGTCACAGGGGACCTGGCGGTTTTTGCGTCTCAGTCCTCCGAGTTGGTAAGGGCCCAGACCCTGTCTCTTTTCATCGCCATTACCTGCATCACCATACTCATGATCATCCAGTTTCGATCTCTGTTGCTGGGGATACTGAGTCTGATCCCCAACGTGTTGCCCCTTGCCGTGATCTTCGGACTCATGGGCTGGTTCCGAATATCATTGGACAGCGTAACGATCTTTGCAGCGACCATGTCGATCGGTCTGTCGGTCGACGACACCATACACTATCTTACCCAGCTGAAAAGAGAGATCCGGTCGGCGCGTGGCGCCCCGGAAATCGAGGAGTGCCTGGCAAGCGCCTACAGGATTACGGCCAAGGCCCTCATATCAACTTCGGTAGTCCTCTATTTCGGGCTCCTGATGCTGGTGATCTCACCGTTCCGGCCGGTGATCTTTTTTGGGGTCCTCGGATCTTCAGCTATCGTGGCTGCTCTCGTGGGGGATCTGGTCCTCATGCCTGCCGTGATTCTCTCTGTTCCCTTCATCAAGCGACTGGTCAATAAAGAAATGGCGCAGGAAACTACGACTTAGTGCTCCGTCGTACGCTTTGATGTATTATTGAAGGATCGAGCGTTGCATGAAGGAGGCAAGGCAGATGAAGGAGAAGATCGAATTAATACAGGGAGATATCACCAAGATGGATGTGGACGGGATTGTGAACGCGGCCAACAACCGTCTGTTGGGCGGCGGGGGCGTCGACGGCGCCATCCATAAGGCAGCGGGGCCCGATCTGCTTGCGGAATGCCGCACACTGGGGGGATGCGAGACCGGAGACGCCAAGATCACAAAGGGCTACAATCTGTTGGCCCGGCATGTGGTGCACACTGTAGGACCCATATACAGAGGCGGGGCTTCGGGCGAGCCCAAGCTTCTGGAGAACTGCTACACGAGATGCTTTGAGGTGGCTCACGAGAACGGCCTCAAATCCATGGCGTTCCCGTCCGTGAGCACGGGTGTGTACGGTTATCCCATTGAGGAGGCTTCCAAGATTGCCCTGAAGACTGCCTTGCGCGGGCTGCAACGGTTCCCTGAAATTGGACGTGTTGTTTTTGCGCTCTTTTCCGAATCAGACCTGAAGGTTTACGAAAAGAACCTCAAAGCCCTATGACGGATGTCAGTGTGTGCGCGCTCTTCATACCACTTCCATGCTTCGTTGTGCCTCTGTTTTCAGGCCTGTGAGTTGCTATAGTACTGCTCTATGGTGTTCACAATGTAGTCTTTTTGGGCGTCCGACAGTTCCGGGAATATGGGAAGAGCCAACACCGACGCGCAGGCCTCTTCCGCGACGGGCAGGTCTCCTGTTTTGTGACGGCCGTCATTCACGCATTCCTGCAGGTGCAGGGGAGTATGATAGTATATCTCGGTTCCCACTCCATTGGCTCCCAGGAACTCCCGCAGTCCGTCTCTATCCTCAGCCCGGATCACGTACTGATTGAAAACGTGGTTTTCATGAACGATCGAGGGCGTGACGATCTTTGTGCCGACAAGTCCCGAATCTTGTAGTCGTTCCGTATAGAAGGCAGCGTTGGCGCGTCTCTTGTCCGACCATGAATCAAGATGCCGCAGCTTGACCCGGAGTACCGCGGCCTGAATCGCGTCTAGTCGGAAATTGCCTCCCAGCACTTTGTGAGCATACTTGGTCTCCGCTCCCTGGTTTCTCAGCAATCTGATTCGGTCAGCCAGGTTCTTGTCATTGGTGGTCACCATGCCTGCGTCACCGAAAGCGCCAAGGTTCTTGGAGGGGAAAAAGGAAAAGCAGCCGGTGGCCCCCATGGTTCCGGCGGTCCTGCCCCGGTATCGGGCGCCTATGGCCTGTGCCGCGTCCTCCAGCATGGGGACGCTGCTCTCTTCCGCGATCTTCAACAACGGATCCATGTCCGCGCATTGGCCGTAAAGATGAACCGGGATGACAGCCTTTGTTTTTTCGGTTATCAGCCTTTCCACTTGTGCGGGATCTATGTTGAAGGTCACGGGATCGATGTCCGCAAAGGTCACTGAAGCCCCCAACCTGAGAATCGAACCCACCGTGGCAAAGAAGGTGAAAGGCGAAGTGATCACCTCGTCGCCCGATGATATGCCCAACGCCATGAGCGATACGATCAGAGCATCGCTGCCGGAGGAAACCCCGACAGCATACCTGGCGCCGCAATATTCGGCTATCTCTTCCTCAAGGGCCTCCACTTCAGGGCCCATTATGAAACGCTGACTTTCAACCACCCGGGACATGGCCGCGTCGATCTCATCTTTGATTGACATGTACTGGCCTTTGAGATCCAGGAGGGGAACACTGTCTATTATGGTGTGATTCTTCTTCGATTTCATTGGGTTTTCCTCTATCCTTCGTTCAGCATCTTGTAATAACCGTACTCGTTCACCGTGAACCGTACAAGCTCCCGGAATTACGTATGGGGGAGGTTTGGACGGGTAGCACTGGGCGTAGGGCCAATTTGCGAGCCGGTTGGTGTGAGAGCTTCATTTGCAGTCCGTAGCGGCCCGCCGGGCGTGGGTGCTTCGAGAAAGGTTTTGGGTTTATGCTTGGCACAGAGACACCGGGATATCGAGGGATGGGACTACTTGGCCGAAGCACGGATATATCGTGGAGGACCCATTGACACCACGTCGAGTGGGCCCTCCATTCTCACCGGGCGCAGAACCGCTTCAAGCCCAGTGAACCATTGCCAATAAGCACCGGAAAGGAATTCTATCACTTTTTCCGGAGAAGTCACCGCTCAATCTGGGGCTATAGCACAATCGCTCATCGAATCTCAATGCGCATCACTATGACAAGGCCCTTGGATTCCCTATCTCTCTGGGAGAGGGATAGAGTTGGGGGGGTGCGGCCGCAGAATCGAATTTCAATGCTTGGCACTATAGTACGGCTTCTGATACCATGACAGTAGTAGGTTACATGAAGTTTGATCGGTCCGGAGATCTGCATGTTTGAGCATTTATGGGTGATGGGCCTTCTCTTTGTCTTCGGGTTCGTCACGACCGTTCTTATTGTTCCTGTTTTCAAAGGGTTGGCCCATACGTTCGGGTTTGTCTCCGCGCCCGGGATACGCAAGACGCACACGCAACCCACTCCCATGCTGGGCGGCATCACGATATTTGTGCCGTTTTGTCTCGTATTCACCTGTTTTTTCGTACTCTCTCTTACGGACAGGTTGTCCCCTTATCATGCCGACAGGTTTCAGATGCTGTCGTTGTTCCTGGGCAGTGCATGGATAATGCTGTTGGGCACGATTGATGACAGGGCTCCCCTGGGATGGCGGAAAAAGCTGCTCGGACAGATCGTGGGAACGCTCATTCCGGTCCTGGGCGGTCATACTATCGCCACTGCGACGCTTCCTTTGTTCGGGCCCGTGGATTTTGGGCTGCTGGGGATTCCGCTCTTCATGATAGCGGTGATCGCCATAACCAATGCCATTAATCTGATCGACGGCATAGACGGACTGGCAGGTGGTATCTGTTTCTTTGCCGCATTGACGAGCGGGATCATAGGACTGTCAAACGGGGATCTCTTTCCCGCCACCATAAGCTTTGTAATATCGGGGAGTCTCTTGGGATTCCTGATGTACAATTTTCCTCCCGCGTCCATGTTCCTGGGGGATGGGGGAAGCATGCTGATCGGGTTCCTGCTGGGAACATTAGCCATGAGTGCTCAGGCGATCGCCCCAGGGCAGCGTCTGGGTACCAGCGTGATGATTCTGGTTCCGTTTCTGCCGTTTGGGATTCCGCTCTTCGAGGTGGGTTTATCCATAGTGCGGCGATGGTTCCGAGGTCAGGCAATATTCCTTGGTGACGGCGATCATTTGCACTATCGCGTCAGAGACAAGACAGAGAACCCCAGACTGACTGTGGCCATATTCTATCTATTTAGCGCTACCTTCTGCGCTTTGACGCTGTTTCTTGTGCTGCGGCTGGAGTCGGGGATCGTGAAGTTCCTGATTGTGATCGCGTCCATAGTGCTCTTCGGAGGCGTAATCGCGTCGATAGGACTTTATCGGGTGGCCAACTTTTCAACTACCCTGCGCAACAGGCGCCATTTCAGATACTTGGGAAGCTATCTGTCGTCCATGAGGCGCAGAATTGAAAAGTCCCAGTCCATAGACGATTTGATTGATCTCCTGGAATCCGGGGTAAGCGACCTGAATTTCGACACCGTTGAGGTATTCTACGACGGCCGTACTGTGAAGAAATGGTCCAATCCCCGGAAGGTCCATCCCCACGCCACCCGCATGGACTCCGAGGCTACGCTTGGGGGGGGCCGGCTGAGCGTAAAGTGGCAGCGCCCAATCCATCACGAAGAGCCCTACAATGAGTACCTCAGGATGACATGGAGCCGATTTCTAGCTGCCTTGGGAGATGATCCGGCCGTCAGAGCCGGGAATCCTACCGCCTCAGAAGAGACAAACCTCTCCGGCACAATTGATACCAATGCACAATCAAGAGACTGAGATCGGTTTCTTGGGCGCCACTGCCGGCTTGCCCGGCAGTGGTCTTTATCCTTGTTTGAACGCGCATTTACCTGAAAATAGATGAGCCGGGATGACCCTGAGGTTCCGCCTTGCACCAACTATTTCGGCGACGCATGCGTAGCCCCTACGGCCGGGACCCACGACTTTGCGGACATTTTCATACTTCGTTGTGCCTTTGTTTCTAGGCATGTAAGTTGGTATGAGAACGTTCCTAGGGGTCCTTTTTCTTGAATCGGACACCTATCACTTCAATGAGTTGAGCGCCCCTGAAGCTGGTACCAGATATTTTCACTTTGGTCAGGTCGGCCCTTTCCAGGTGTACCCACGAGAAATCCGCGTTGGTCAGGGCGGCCGCGACCATTTTGACATCCGTCATGTTGGCGCCGCTGAGCTTGGTATCTGTCAACAGGCTCCCGGAAAGATCGCCCCCGTTCAGAGTTGCGCCGTGAAGATCGGTTTCCGTGAGGTTGGCCTTGATCATCCGGGCGCCGGACAAGTCGCAGTTATCCAGTACAGCCCTGGTGAGATCAGCCCCGCTAAGATCAACGCCCGCCATCTTGGCCTTGTCGAACCGTGTGCCGTGAGCAGTGACTCCGACAAGATTCGCGCCGGTAAGATCCGCTTCCTCCAGTCTTGCCGCGGTAAGATCCGCTTCCGACATCTGAACACCCGTAAGATCCACGCCGGCGAGCACGGCTTTGGCCATTTTTGCCTTTCGGAGATCGGAATTGCTCAACGCGCCGCCGGTCAGATTTGATTTGGACAATTGCGCGCCCACAAGCTTGCAGCGGATGAACATGACCCCGGCCATTTCCACATTGCTCAAATTAGCGCCGGACAGGTTACAGGAATCGAATTTTGTCTTCTCCAGATAGGCGCCGGACAGGTTGGCCCCGGAGAGATCTGCTTGCTGCAGCACAGCGCCACCCAACCTGGCCCCCCCTAGTTCAGCGCCCCTGAGGTTCGCCTTGGAAAGATTTGCCCCTAAAAGATTTGCGCCGACCAAGCGCGCTGCGGCCAGGTCGGCCCCGGAGAGATCGGCCCCCGACAGGTCGGCCTTTTCCAGATCGGCCCCCGACAGATTGCAGTTGGTCAGCTTGGATCGGGTCAGAAAGGCCCATGAAAGATCGGCCTTGCTGAGATTGTTCCCCGACAATTGCACCCGGGCAAGGTCCGCGGACGTGAGGGTTGCGCCCGACATATTTGCCTGCAAAAGAATGGTCTTTGTCAACTTGCTATTGGAAAGATTCGCGTTGGACAAATCAGCCGCGGTCATGTTGGCGCCGTCAAGCCTGGCCGCCCTGACTGTGGCTCCGGAAAGCTTTGCCTCACTAAGGTCCGAGTCCGTCAGTATGGTGCCGTCGATGGTTGCGCCCGAAAAATTGACGCCTGAAAGCGCAGCCAGCGATAGGTCGGTCTTGGTCAGATTGGACTTTGACATGTCCGCGCCGGTAAGGATTCCTTCCCTCAAGTTTACTCCGGACAAATCCTGTCCCGCGAGATCCGCGCCGTACAACATTTGCTTGCCCGACTTCTTCAGCTTCAGCATCTTCATCATTTCATCGGACTTGGAACCCTCTCTCCCCGCGGCGACCGCAGACTGCAACAGTTCTTTCATGAACTTTGCTCTGCCTTGAAAGATCACTTCGCCGGTTCGTCTATGTTTGATCTCGAATTTCGGCATGGCCGCGTCTCCATCTCTCGGAATGCAATGAATTACTCAGTGGCAAGTGTCCAAAAAGTTGACCGATATCTCAGATCCGGTTCCGATGCTCACAGAGGGGAAATCCCCCAACCCCAGTTTTGTCAGAGCAGGCAAGAGGGGATTGTGCCAATGTCCGGGAATCACCTTCCAATCAAACAGAATCCTTGGCAACTGCCATAGCTCGGAACAGATCAGATCATCACGGAAACTTTGTGGAAAGCGCCACGCACCGATCTAACCCACGAACGAGTTATCGCTGTTGCCGGAAGTTCTGTCCGAATACCCTCGCACTGCCGGACAAGCCGGTAACGGCACCCTATACTCAATCGGAAATTACTTTTGCCAACGTTTAGTATAGTCCTTCTTTAAGGCCAAAGGCAAGCGCAGTTGAGGTTCGTCTGGTCGCGGTAGGAATGCCGGTTGCCCGGCACCGCCCGCGAATTTTCGCCGTGCAGTACTATAGTGATGCGCATTGGCATTCGGCCCCGCGATCACCCTCCCCTACCCCCATAGGCGTTAACTTATAGCAGTTGCCTAAAATAATGGCCGATTGATTCTTGGGTGCCACTGCCGGCTTGCCCAGCAATGCTCTTTATCACTTGTTTGAACGCACATTGGTATTGCCTCTTGGTAGACGGTGGTGCGGCTCGTTTAATACAACGAACTGGAATCTGTTGTAAATCTCGGTCATGGAGTTCATACTATTAAAGTCCCCCCATTGTCCGACTCCGGGGAAGGTTTGTCATGCCCAAGGTGAAGATCAGAGCAGGCGATGTCATTGACGATGTCAGATCCGGGATGAGTGACAAAGCGCTTACGGAAAAGTACGGAATCTCCGCGCACTCTCTTCAGATCATTTTCAGGAAACTTGTGGAAGGGGGCCGCTTACAGCAATCAGAACTTGACCGGAGGGTTGGTGCTGACGAAAAGCTATCTGACGGGACAAGGGAGTATCCACCGGAAGCCCCGCCCCCGCGCAAACAAGGAGACCGGAGTCCCCTGGCTCCAGTCTTGATCGTGGTTGCGTCTTGCTTGACCGGATTCTTGGTCGCTCAGGTGGCGACAGGTAGTGTGCTGTCGTACTGGGTCTGGTTTGCGGTAGGCGCGGGCGTTTCCGCAGGAGTATTTGCCGCGGTTGCTCACTATTCCAGGTTCGGGCAAAGCCATGTGGGAGTGGCGGTCATGGTTCTGTTGGTGGCCAACGCGGCCCTGATGATCGGCCCTGATGTTGGGACTAAACCTGGATCATCTGATGAGAAGCGGGCCGTGAAGCGTCAAAGCGCGCCCCATATCAAATCCAAGAAGACAAGCCCGGGAAAACACAAGGTCGAGGTTGTACTACGCACAAGGGCGTCTGCTCCCGGTATGAAGAAGATCAAGGTTGGGAAGCCTCAAAGCGCAGCCGGACATCAGAGCCAGGCATTGGTAGAAGCCTCCTTATATGGCCAACCGAAAAAGGTCGCGGGCCTCCTCAAGCAGGGCGCTGATGTCAATTCAAGGGACGGTTCAGGCCAAACGGGTCTGATACACGCTTCCAGGCAAGGCACCAAAGAAGTGGTGAAGATACTCCTTGCTCATGGAGCGGACATCAATGCAAAAGACCAGCACGGGTACACGGGTTTAATGAAAGCTTGCGGCATGGGCCACGTGGAAATTGTGAAGCTCCTTTTGGCCCACGACGCTGATGTTAACGCAAGAGACAAGGCCGGTGGAACCGCATTAATGTCCGCCGCGACGCACGACAGCCCGGAACTGGTAGAACTGCTGCTTGCCAAGGGCGCTGACGCGACAATCAAGAACAAATTCGGCATGACCGCCCTGTCTATGGCTTCAAAAAGGGAAGTGAAGACGCTTCTTGCCAAAAAAACTGTGGCGCTTGTCGGCCCCGGGCTTGAGGACAAGAACAGGGCCCTGATAGAAGCCGCTATGAGTGGCCGATGGGAGTTGGTAATACAGCTTCTCGAAAGAGGCGCCGACATAGATGTCCGGGGCAAAGGTGGTATGACGATCTTGAGGAGATCGTGCCGATATGCGCCTCTGAAAGTGATGGAACTCCTACTGGAGAAATGGGCTGACCCCAACGCAGGGACTCAGACGGGCTGGACCGCATTGATGGAGTGCCTGAGATGGAACTACCCCTTGAAGCTGAAACTCCTCCTGGATCGCGGGGCCGACGCGAATGCCAAGGCGAGAGACGGCCGGACGGCCCTGATGGTGGCGGCAAGGTGGAATTGTCCGGCAACGGTGAAGCTCCTTTTGGATAAGGGGGCCGACATGGATGCGCAGACAAGGCAGGGCTGGACCGCATTGATGTCGGCATCGGCCGCGGGGAAGTTGGATAATGTGAAATTGCTGGTAGCCGGGGGCGCTGAGATCAATGTCAGAGACAAGCGAGGGCACTCTGCACTCACGCTTGCCGCCAAGAAAGGCCACAAGGAGATCGTGGCCCTACTCAAGGAATTCGGCGCGGATGTTAAGACGGAGGATCCTCGCCACGCATCAGCTTCGAGAGACGCACTTGTAGGAGGCCTCCGAGCATCCGGGCAACTCTCAGAGGAGGCGCTCGCCAGGAACATACAATTGATTGAGGCAGCGGAACAAGGCCGTTTACGTGATGTTGAACGCCTTCTGAACGAGGGATCCCACATCAATGCGAAGGACAAGGATTTTCGCATGACGGCCCTTATGCGCGCCTCCTGGAACGGTCACATAGAAGTAGTGAAATTCATGCTGAGCAGAGGCGCTGACCTCAATGCCAAGGACAATAACGGACGCACAGCGCTGAAGTTCGCTCAAGAAAGCGGTGACAAGAAACTGGTGGCCCTACTCAAGGAATACCTGCATGGCTCCGGGACCCGGACCGGACGAGACAAACAGATGCTCACCGGCAAAAAGGCCCTGGTGGACTCTTCCGGACAAGATCGCGCCAAGACCGCCGATCGTTTGGATAAGGACGCCCGCAAGAAAGACCCGTTGATCGAGGCTCGCAGGAAACGGCTCCTGGAAGAGGTTGAGCGCGACCTGAAGAAGATGTCATTTGTCAATTGCACGGACCGATACGGCAATACCCCTATAATGAGGGCTTCGGGGGGCGGCCGCTTGGAAGAAGTGAAGAGCCTCTTGGACGAAGGGGCCAATGTCAATGCCGGAAGCAAACACGGCACCGGCGCCCTGATGTTGGCGGCCTGCAACGGCCGGCCCGAGATAGTGAAGCTGCTCCTTGAGAAACGTGCTGATGCCGACGCCAAGGACAACAAAGGCCGGACGGCTCTGATCCTTGCGGCCGGCAACAACGATCTGGAAATCGTCAAACTCCTGCTCAATAACGGGGCTGACATAAATGCCAAGGACGAGCGGGGCCAAACGGCAGTGATGAGGGCCACAGCGCATGGCCATGCCGAAGCCGTCAAACTCCTTTTGAAGCGACGAGCGGACGTGAACGCCAGAGACAATGAAGGCCGTACCGCGCTGAAGCTTTCCATGGAAAAGGGCCGGACCCAAATTGCCAAGATCCTTAGAGCGCACGGCGCGCAATGACCGCAGCTTTATTACATTTTAGCGGATTGCTCTTTTCCATCATCGTCGGCCTGTACGCGAACCCTGATGAGTCCCCGCACGTCAGACCACCTTGTCTGTTCAAGGTGCGCCGCGTCAATCTCTTGACCGTCTAGTTCCGCTTTCCTCAATCCGGCCCAAAAGTCCGTGGAACGACTCGAGAAGAAATCATCAAGAGTGTTGGGTTTGACCCAGATCCCTGATTCCAAGAGGCGCGGCCCCAACTCAGCGGCAAGAGTATTGAAAAGCTTGAGTCGGAAAAAGGCCTGCTGATCCGAATCAGGCGATTCCTTCTCTTCGCGCGTGGTGTTGTCATCGTCTTGTCTTGAATCCGCGTCTCCGCAAAAGGCAAATCGTAGAAACGGCTCTGTGAGGACCCCGGAAATGGCCAGAGTCGCCCCCTCCGGGACCTGCCGGCCGCCAATGTCGGGCACGGTCTTTCCATCCAGAAAAACCGCCCCTATTCTTGTGGAAAGATAATCTGACCTGATGCCCAAGCGATCGCGCAAAATGGATATCAAGCTCGCCCCGGGTCGAGCCCTGAGCATAACGCCACGGGGCAGGAGTTGACAAAATACCCGTAACTCGGTGGCCTCCCAGGATAGACGCAGGTTGAGGGAGGTGGAGTTTCCGTGGTTGATTTGGGGATTATGTCTATTTTCGCTTGTCATGTGCACTGGGGTGACAGCATGTCCGAGGCCATTGCCAAGGCGCAAAAGACCTGTAGGGGGTACGGCTGCAAATGTTCGGTGATCATGGATGAATGGTAACCGTTCACCGGGAGATGTGCAACCCGCTGGAATCACGATGGGGGAGGTTTGGAGGGGGAGATGAGTCTCCCCCTCCATTCTCGCCGGGCGCAGAGCCGCCTCAAGCCCGGTGAACTAATACGATGAATGTTATCACTGACCAAGGCGGATGTAAGGAAGATTTTCGTGATCTCAAGGGGGAATCGAGCCACCGAGCGCTCATTGACGCAAAGCGATCGATGATCACCCCGCCACCACGCATTAGTACCGACACCCTAAATGAGAGCGTGCAATTTCCAGGACCCGTCTCCAACCGGCTGTAAAACATTGAAAGGCTTACTCGGCGCATACTGGTTGGAAGGGTCCTTCAATATTGTCTGCGGTTCCAGGGTGAAGCAATCACGGTTTTCGTCACATTCGTCAGCAACCACGTTGACGATGATCTGAGCTTGGTCGTCGGAATATATTGCCTGTTTACCGACAAAGACACGGGGGTACCGAGGATTACCCGAGCTTTCAATCTTCTCCAGCTTCTCCGCCTCATTCAACCGCTGGAAAGTAGGTTCGGAACAGGTTTCTGAGCAGGTTCGGCATCCTGACATCGCAATCTCCTGTGCGGTTTCGATATTTCCAGTAAAGCTTAACGGCCCCGGCCCCATCTGTCAAGAGACCGGTGTCGGCCCAAATTGTAGAGGATCAGCTATCATTCCGCTTCGCCATTTAACAAGCAACATTTCGGGGCCTACGATGGGGGATTGAGCGGGCCCCGGACAGCTTACGTGACATGATAGCTGTCGGCAACATGACGTTGAAATGCCTGCTCGGCTAGGGCCTCCCCTCCAAGTCCATGCGCAGAGTGCGCGCTCTTCGCGTACCCTGTCCGAGGCGAAACCACGGACCAGTAAACAACGGAAAAGACTTTCATACTTCGTTGTGCCTATGTTTCCAGGCATGTAAGTAGGCTCAAATAATCTTGATTTCTTCCACGGAACTTCCCTCAAACTCTTCCAAAACGGCCTTTGTAATCGGGTTCTCCATGGCTTCGTGCTTCAAGGCGCGCCTTTGATCGGTGTCCCCGTCAGCCGGATCGGGAAATGGGGCCTCCGAGTTAAGGGAAGTCTTGTTCGCTAGAGTCAGGATCTCGATGCGGGTCTGTCCAAAGAACTCTTCAAGCACCTCTTTCAACCAGGCCCGGTCTTCCAGTTTCTCCTGGAATTGTTCCTTGTACAAGGCTTTTGTGAACCCAATCTCGATTTTCGTGGGACCGTAAGCGATAAGGCTTCCGTGATCCAAAATGGATCCCAGCACGTGGTCTGTGCCACTGGCCTCGATGTTCTTTTTCAGATTCGCCCATATTTCCTCGGGCGACCCGGTGGGAACCGGCCGGACCTCTTCTATGACAAACCTCTCATGGACCGTGTCGGTCGGTCCTTCGGAACGGGAACGCGGTTCGGATTTGTCCGGATCGGGCGTGCTCGGGGGCGGATCAGCCCGTTTCTCGGGGGTGCCGCGGGAGACGGGCCTGGGAGGGCGTGATTCCGGCTGAACCGGTTGTTCATGACGCGCACCTTGTGAATCTATTCGGCTGATAATCTCTGCCAGATCCTGGATCTGTGGAGCGTGGGCCAGTCTGATAGTGGTCATTTCAAGCGCCACCCACGGATTCCCGGCGCGTTTTATCTCGCTTTCCCCGTGCAACAGCATGCTGAAGAGGTTCTGGATCTCTTCGGTCGACGCCCCCTGCGCAAGGTCTTCCATCTCTTCCAGTTCCCCCGGGGTAGCCTCTACCATGCCTTCAGGCCGTGCGCGGGCCGGGATGGTCTTCACCACAATCAAGTTCCTGGTAAACCTGATCAGGTCCATGACAAGCTGCTCGGGATCGAAACCCTGTTGGAAAAGCCCGTGGAGCAGTTCCAGTGCTGCTGCCGCATCACGAGCCAACACGGCCGCCATGAGCCGCGCGAAACAATCCCGACCTGCTATCCCCAGAATCCCGGTCACGTCATCGGCTGTTATGCGGTCCGGGCTGAATGAGATCACCTGATCCAGAAGACTCAACGCGTCTCTGAACGACCCCTGAGCCTCCATCGCCACAATAGCGAGGGCCTCCTCGTCCGCTTCCAGGCCTTCTTGCTTGAGTATCCCGGCCATGCCCGCAATCAGGTCGTTCACTGCAACCGTACGAAAATTGAAACGCTGACAACGAGAATTAATGGTAGCGGGAACCTTGTGGGCTTCGGTGGTGGCGAAGATGAACTTCGCATGAGCGGGGGGCTCTTCCAGAGTCTTGAGCAACGCGTTGAAAGCGTTGATGGAAATCATGTGAACTTCGTCGATGATGATGATTTTGTACAGCGAGCTCACCGGTGGGTACTTGATGTTCTCATTGATTTCTCGAATATTATCCACCGATGTATGAGAAGCGCCGTCGATCTCCTGCACATCAACGCTGATTCCCGCGGTGATCTCCTTACACGAAGAGCATTCATTGCAAGGATCCCCGCTCTCCTCGCCGCGCTCGCTACAATTGAGGGCCTTTGCAAGGATGCGAGCTACCGTGGTTTTTCCCACGCCCCGGACCCCGCAAAAAAGAAACGCGTGAGCCGCGCGCCCCGATGTAATGGAGTTTGTCAAAGTCCGGACAACATGGTCCTGACCTATCACATCACTGAACAGGGCCGGTCTATACTTTCTGGCTAGAACTAGATAGGAGGGCATGGGTCCACGTTGTGGAACAGGCGCCGCTCTCGCCCAGGCCTTCTGCTCCGGAATTGCGGGGCGCTGGTTGTGGTGTCGTACCTGACGCCTCCGACGAGGCGGTCGCAGTCGGTGACCGGAATTGAGGGCCGACTGATGAGATTACTTCCGTTGCTTCCTTCCGGACCTGGCGGGGTGAGTAACTCCGGTCGCCCTCTCCCGGCCACCGGCTCCGGCCGCTTGCGATCGGAACCGATTCGAAGAACCGTTACAGTGGTTCTTCAAGCCGAATGTTGGTTAGTACCAGATGAATCCCCCCAACGTCAAGGACATGATCACCGTATTGGGCAATCCCTCAGTTTTGCGGGCCGGATCCACTCATCGCGTCTGTCATTGCGAAGAGTGAAACGACGAAGCAATCCCCGCACTTGGCGCGCAGGAGATTGCTTCGCTACGCTCGCAATGACTTGCCGGTGCCCCCGAATGACTGACTGATTACCGTATTGGACCGCGCAGCCGGAATCGAAGCGCGCGGAAATCCGGAAATTTTCACCGAGTGTTTAACATAACCGGGGTCCAATCGTCTGAAGAGACAAAGACATCAATAAGGAGTAATCCAAATGAAAAAGAACATCATTGCAATTCTGTCCCTGGTAGTCCTGCTGGGAGTAGGGGTCTGTTACGGCGACTCATTCCGCGGGAATCCGGGAGGCCCCCCCGGCCCAGGGGTCGATCAGATCGGCTCTGATTCCCGTGGCCAGGGGGATCGTGGGATCGGACGTATGGCCCGCGGTCCACATGGAAAATGGAAGCGCGGACGCGCCATGAAAGAGATGGAGGAAAAACTCGGGCTCACCGCTGAGCAGAAAGACCGAGTGCGTGCTCTTAAGGTGACTTTTCTCGAAAACACTCGAAAGGCCCGGACAGATCAGATGGGGCTTAAAGACGAGAAGAAGACCATGATGATCTCCGGAAAGATCGATCTGAAAAAGCTTGCCGAGATTGACGATCAGCTGGTGAAGTATCGGACCAAGCTGATGAAGGAGCGGCTGAAGATGCGTCGAGAGCGTCTTGCGCTCTTCTCACCGGAGCAGCTGAAGGTAGTGGCCGATTTCTACTCCAAGGGAGCCATGCGCTCCATGTTCCGCCGAGGCCGCGGCCGACGGTAGGAAGACGGAAAGTAAGAGTTAACCGGGGGAGGCGTTTTTGCAAAAACGCCTCCCCCGGGACCCCCTCCCAAAAACTCCCAATTTACGGGCCGACAGGTTTGGGAGCTTCATGAAAAACTGGTTGCGGCCGCCAAATGTGGTTGCTTCGATTAAGGGGTTCATATGAACACCCATCCCCGGCAACAGCGCAACCAAGCATGAAAATGCCCGTACCGCGCCTGGGTCCCGGCCGTAGGGGCGTAGCATGCTACGCCCTCTTGGATGCTCGGTCAGTGACGGCATTCGGTGGACTCGGCCGCGGCATCCATTTTCATACGAACTCTTACGAAATCAATTTCTCCGCTTTGTCCCCCATGAGACGAAGCAGGTTGCCGGCAAGTACTAAAGACAGTTCATCGCCCGAGAACAGGCTGAGCAGCTTCTGCTTTTCGCTTCGAGGAACCCCGAACGGATAGTCCGACCCGAACATGATCCGATCGGAACCAAAGCTTTTGGCAAAGTCATCAATCTCGTGGGAACCCGCGAGCGCGGTGTCCACCCAGACCATAGGGCTCTCGAATATTCCCGCGTTCTTCAGGCGATAATAGCCACCGTTGAGAGCGCCCATGTGAGGAATTATCACCACAGTCCTTTCGGCAATCTTTCGGATGAATTCCAGGGTGTGCGAAAACTCCTCTTCAAGCACAATCGGGAGTTTTCTGCGGCAGATCTCGTTGATGATTCGATCGCATTCGGGCGTTTCGTATCGGTAAACCGGTTCGTTTGCGTGGCGATGCCACTTTATCCCTTTGAAAGCTTCCGGGATGGAAGGGAAATCGTTCCAAACAAAGAAATATGGGTAGACCTGCTCACGCTCCGCCAGATCCAGGAGATATCCATGAACTCGAGCCCTGCTTTCAAGGTATTCCTCTGAGTCTGTGAAAAAGGGGTCGTACCGGTCATATATCTCCTCAACGGGCGAGAATGCCGCGCCTCCCTCAATGTCCCCCTCCAGCCACAGAGCCGCTATCCGCTCATACGGCTCCGTGAATCCGCAATGAACGTGACTGTCCAGAACTTTCATGTCCATACTCCGTAAAGTAACAATGCCTTTGCCGTCGCAAGCCGTCACTTGCGATGGGGACGGGCAGACACATTGGTCTGTCCCTACCGGAAAGACCGTCTTGTCTGTGGGTGTAGGGGCGCCCCTGTGTGTGCGCCCTCTTGCCCTGGCCCTGAAGGGTTGCCGATCGTCCTTCTTCTTGGCCTGAGCATGACTGAATGATTACCTCCTGGCAACCCCTCAGTTTCGCGGGACAGATCTTCTCATCGAGCATGTCATTGCGAGGAGTGAAACGGCGAAGCAATCCCCACATTACTGCGCAGGAGATTGCTTCCTCCGGTTCAAGCCCGGAGTCGCAATGACATTGTACGAGAGTTCCCCGAATGACTGCAGGCTTACTGCCTCCTGAAAAAAAGACTTGACTGTCCAAAAAACATTTTGGTAACCTGAAAGCCTGTTTTCCAAATCGAGCAAGACTGAAAAGGAACTGTTCCGGGGAAGACGGTGCGAATCCGTCGCTGCCCCGCAGCTGTAACCGCAGACGAAATCCGAAACGTAGCCACTGGAATCTGATTCCGGGAAGGCTCGGAGAGTAGGAAGAAGCGGAAGCCAGAACACCCGGGCATTTCTAATCACCTCGTAAACCTGCGCGGGCGGGTGAGGGTAGATAACGACAATACCCTTCCGCCGCCAAGGCGGGAGGGTTTTTTATTTTGCTCCGACACTGCCGGCGACTTGGACGGGATCCAGGTTGAGCAGGCGTTATTTTACAGAGTTTCCAAGTGGAGGAAATCAATCATGAGACAGGTTCCATTGGGTATGTGTTTTGTCCTTGCGGCCGCGCTTCTGTTGGCGGCTGCTCCGGCGCCGGCCGGCGCCGGTACATATGTTCCGCCCCTGCCCCCACCGGCTGAGGGCAGATTCTGTGCGCCTTCAGGCCCCGCGGGTCCACAGGCTCGGGCAAGGATTGTCAAGGTTCCTGTGCCCTGTGGAAGGCCCCTTCCCGCGATGCCATTTTGTGGTAGAGGTCCGGTCCCTGTGACCGTTCAAGATCCCGGGCCCGTGAAACCGATCCTGTATCACGGTGTGAGTCTTATCGGGTCTGTGGTGGCCGCGCCTTTCAGGCTGCTGGAGTTGTTCGTAGACCGTGTCAAAAAGAAGAGATGCGGCCCGCGTCTTGGGCCTTGCGGGCCCGCGCCGCGATTTGCTCCCCGTAGGGTGACCAAATGCGCGCGTCCAACAAGGTGTGGACCTCCCGTGTTTCCTCCGCCATTTGCCTGCGCTCCCCCGGGCCCTTCGGTCGCTCCCTTGCCTGGAAGCAGCCGCGCTCCTGTTTGCGGGCCGTATGTGCCTGCAAGAGTTGTCCGCGGCTCTGAATATCCCGCGGTTGAGCCTCAAGGGCTCCTTGGCGGAATCTGGAATCTGCCTTCGAGAATCATTGGGCGAGGTCGGATTGCCGGCGATCTGTCCCGGAAATCCGGCCCAAAGCCATGCGGCCCATACCCGGGTAGATAAGAGCCTCCATCAAGGGGCACCTTTTTTTGTCGGCCGCGCGCCTGTCGGCGCGGTCATGGAGGATAGTGAGGAGTGTAATGAATAGATTAAGTTCTTTCGATCATATGTCATGGATGATTGCTGCGCTGCTCATGGTCTTTCTGAGTCTGAACTCCGCGCGGACCGTCCATGCTCAGGCAGCCGAACAATTGGAAGCGGTCGAGGTGGAGGCCGCGGAAGACCAACGTCAGATCGAATCAAGGACCGGGAGGACCACCGATGGCTTTGGATTCAACCGGCCCATTCCCTCGGGGCAGCCTTTTTCGGATTATCCTCTCACGCCCGGTGAAGTGGTATCGCCTTCCAGGCGACCTACCAACCTTGCCACAGTCCATTCAGCGATCAGTGTGATCGAGAACAAGGGCCCCGGGGCTCTGGGGAAAGGCGGGTTATCCGGCCTCTTGAAAGGTCAGCCCGGGCTGTGGACATCGGGGTTCGCGGGAAATCCTTTTGATTCGGCCACGGTCATCAGGGGGTTTTCCAACGAATCAATGAACCGTGTGAAGTTCCTGTTGAACGGCACGAGCATGAATGTGCCCAGGCAGGAGGTGAATTCAAACTTCATCTTTCCCGAACTGATAGAGCGAGTCGAAGTGCTTCGAGGCGACGGCACGATCCAGTTCGGCAACAAGGCGATCGGCGGCGCGATCAACATCATCACCAAGCAACCCAGGCAGAACCCCGGTGTGTTTTTCGGAGCGGAGGGCGGATCCTGGGGCACGAACAGGGAGTGGGCCTCGGTCAACCTGGTTCGAGGTCCCTTGGCAGTGGGCCTTTTCATGGGCCGTTATTCCCAGGAAGGTTGGAGAACACATTACGGCTCCAACACGTGGGAGGAACCGGTTCCCAGAACCGGCCCATGGGCGTTGACCAATGTCCGGGGGAGCTTGAACTGGAAGATAACCCCGCGGCTTACTCTTGACTTGACCCACTTGATCTCCGACCAACGAACGGGACGCGTGACGGCCATTCCCGCTGCAAGATGGTTTAGCAGGGACACACGAGAAATAGGCTATGACGAGTTCGGAAACCCCGCGTTTGATTCGTTTCCCGAGGAGCGATGGGACAATCTGACAATTGGGACTCTGTCCTATGAAGGCGGAAGATTGGGCGATCTGGAAATCGTTGGGACCGCCCGTAAGTACGACCGCAGCATCCCAGGCTATGTTACCGATTACGTGGGCTCCGACCAGCGATGGACCGACTTCGGACTGTCGTTCAAATACTCGCGAACAGACCAATTCCGTTTCATCCGCAACGACTTGACTATCGGCAACGATCATGCCGATGGGAGGTTAAGCCGAGAGTCTCGCATCGTCAGTATCCCCTTTTTCCAGCCCATCCTGGTGCACAATAGTGCTCAAAGGGCGGATCGGGAACTCCTGAGTTACTATGTGATGAATCAAACCAGACTCTGGGACAGGATCATATTGGGACTCGGGCACAGAACCGAGACTTACGACCTGAAAGACATATATTCTCAGAACTCTGCGGCCACACTGAACAGAAGGATCGGCCGCACAAAGAGCGCTTCCCAGTACAGCCTCGGTCTCGTATATGACAAGGAACTCGGTTCCACTCTTTACTACAAGCACTCCAGAACCTATCGTCTCCCGAATTTCGATGACATGGTCAACCTTACCTTTGGATTCGGATTCGGCCACCCCGATCCGATCTGGTTTCTCGAAGCCGAAGAGGGGACCCTGGAGGAAGTCGGGCTCCGCCATTGGTTCACAAGCAACATCTACGCGGGGCTCACCTATTACGAACTGGATATGGACAATGAAATCTATTACGGAACCGATCCCGATCCCGCTATTTTTGCGAGCAGGAATCAGAATGTTCCGAATGTCTCTCATTCGGGCCTGGAGCTGGAAGCCATGATTCGGCTCACTCCACGCTGGACGGCCACAGGCAACTACACGAAACAAAAGGTCATCTTCAGGGACAACTGGCATCCCAGCGACCCCACGGGCAGGAGCTCCGCAAACAAGTGGCTTACCCTGAACCCCACAGAGATGGGCAATCTGTCACTCTCCTATGAGAACAAGGAATGGGGATTCTCCGGTAGTGTCGCCTACCATTATGTCGGAAGCAGATACATGTTGAACGACGAGTTCAACGAGTGGCCGGAGATGGAACCCGCAAAATGGGGAGACATTGCGTTTTCGCAGACCCTGTTCGACGATTTGGCCACACTATATTTCGGTGTGAACAATGTCAGCGACCGGCAATACGCGGTTCAGGGGTCGGTAGCGGGCTTTCCTTCCGAGCCTTGGTGGTGGCCCAACGCGGGGAGAACGTATTACTTTGGAGTCAAGGGAGACATGGATTTCGAGCGGATGAGACTTCCCACGGTGAACGACCTGCAAAGGATGCAGCGCCGAATGTACGGGGCGCTCTCGGATGGAATGAACGCCTTCTCCGGAATGGGGACCTGGATGCCGAACCTCCTCGGCCGCAGATAGCACAGGAGAATGACTATGAAGAACCTCGCACCGAGATTTCGTGCCGCAAATAGGAACTTACATGCCTCAAAACAGAGGCACAATGAAACGCAAAAGTCTTTTCCACTGTTCAGCGGTCCGTGGCTTCGCCTCGGACAGGCGTTTAAAGAGCGCGCACACTGCGCAATAACTTGGAGGGGAGACTCATCTCCCCTCCAAACCACCCCATACTTAGACCCGAAAAGGGGTGGTTTTCCACGAGGTTTTTGTAGGAATTACACCATGCCCACTTCCATGCCTCAAAATCGAAGCGCAATGAATCATAAGAATGCCGGCAAAGCAGCAGGCGCCGGGCGTGGGGGCGACGCATGCATCGCCCTCTCGGATAGTCGGTCCAAGCCGAAAATCGGGGGACTTCACAGTCCATCCGTTTCCATAGGAAAGCATCTGCTCACAATGGCTGTCGTAGCATTCGGCCTATTATGTCTCATGACATTGCAGGCGACCGCCGGGCCTCCGCTTGCCCGGTGCTCCATAGGAGGCCCGCCCTCCGGATGCGGCCCCCCCGCGCCCGCGCCTCGGCCCCAATGCGGCATTGAGCTTACCTGCACCGACACACCGGTACAACTTGGTTTCTCCGACGGAGTCTGCTTCAGGGCCACGTGTTCCGGCGTGTGGGCCCTGGTCCACAAACGAGCGGATCAAGCCTCTTTTCGCCGAAGGATCTTCACTTACCGTCACTACACATTCAAAGGATACTGGGAGCTGAAGGATCAGGGCGTCATAGAATCCGGGCTAGTACCTATCCGCGAACTCTTCCTCGTGCTTCCCGATGACCTGATCGAATTCAGGCTCAGGGACCCGGACAAGTACGCAAGAGTTCAGGTGAAGAATCTTGGATACGTAAAGAAAGGCAACATAGCCGGACTAAAGCAGTGGCTCGCGTACCAGTCGTACATGCAGGGACCCGACCTCCAGGCGACCCGAGCGAACCGGGCCCGCAATCGCTCGCCGCGAGTTCCCGCTTGCGCACCGCCCGGACCACAACAGTCGGGGCACGGAATCTTCTCAAGGATTCTGTCCATGGGACGCAGCGTGGGATTACGCTTCTGACACGGGTTCGCGGCGAATCGGTTAGTACTCGTGCGCTTTCAAATATGTGACATGTGGTCACGTGAGAGCCATCGGTGAGCGGAAGAATCTCCCCTGGCCCCCTTTTTCAAAGGGGGGAATGCGGGATTTACGACCTCACAGGCTTGAGTGGACTCCGTGGAACGCTGAGACGTACGAAAAGACTTCCTAAGGGTGTGTCACAAAACAAACCTTGCAACAGGTTGCTGACGCAATACAGGGGTGCGCACGCGGGAAAGGGCGGACACATAGAGCCTGCCCCGGACTCCGATCCGGGGTCCGCCCCTACAGGAGAATGCCAACGTTATTTCGTGGCAGGCCCTAAGAGAATCAAAGTTTCCCCGTGAAAGCGCCACCTTCCGCGGGTTTACGGAGCATTGAAAATACTGCTCCTTTCGGACGGTCCCATAGCGGGCCGTCTTTTTTTTTGTTCGATCCACAGACCGGGCCCGGAACAATGGCGAAGCGGTATCAGGAAGGCTCCTGCCATCCGGCAGTTGCTGGCGGTTGTGGCCGCCATGCAGTATCCTAATGGTAGTGACAGACGAGAACCGGATGGAGGATACGAGCATGAAACAGATTCAAAAAACCTTCAAGCTCTTCGTCATTGTGTTGGCTGTAACCGGGTGTCTCTGTCTGGTCTCGGCACAGGCGCCGGCGGATCGGCGCCAACCGGAACTGCGCTTCAACTTGGCGGCATGCGAAGAAGAATGCCGGCGCAGATACGGATACGATTTGTACTTGATGCGTTACCCGGGCCGTGGTGGCGGGGCATACCGGATCTACACGAAGTGTGTCCAGGACTGCAATCGGAAGTTCTGGAAAGCGTTCGACAAAGAAATGGATGATATGCTCAAGTGACGCGGACCGCGGCTTCAATTATTTGTAATCATGCAGTTTCACTGGACAGGTATTTTCATCGATCATGTCATTGCGAGGAGTGAAACGACGAAGCAATCTCCACACCTGGCGAGAAGGAGATTGCTTCGCTGCGCTCGCAATGACATCCTGCCGGCGCCCCCGCGTAAGTGAATGGTTACAACTATTTCCCTATTTCCGTTGACCGTTGTGCCCATGTCTGGTAGGGGTGATTTCCGACCACTATCGCCGCGTGTACGCGGAGGGCACAGGAAGGAGCTTTTCATGGAATCCATGAACTTATTGGATATTACCATCAAGTACTTTAGCGTGATCGTTTTCGTGATGTGTGTCCTTTTCGGCATGATCGCTTTCTTTGCTTCCTGGATCGCCTGGCGCGAGTTACACAAGAAGAAGAACATAATCCGAAGCATCATAGCGGCGTATAACATCACGGAAGACACTCTTGAAAAGGGCAGAACCGCAGTCGGTGGATTTGAGTTGGATCCTGCGATCGTGCAGACGACTTTCAACAGCCTGCAAGAGATTCTCAACGCTATCTACGGCGAGGTGACCAGCAAGCCGATGCCTTCCCGCGAGGAGAGGACTCACGGCTACGGGAAGCCCACCGGGGTTCGTGCCCTGGGAAGGGCTTTCAGGCGAAAAGGGGCGGAAGAACGTCTCGACATAGATCATGCTGTCCCCACTCTGGTCCCCGACGAAAAAGAGCACCAACATAGCGCACCCCAATCCTGAGCATTCTCTGAATGTCTGAGGCGGAAACAGTCTCATGCCCATGCGCCGGCGCGCCCGCGGTCGGCTCGATGCCCTTAACCTGCGGTCGTCTTTAATGATTTATCCCAACAAGAAAGAGACTTCTCCGTTCTGTCCGACGACGTGATATACTATTGGTGTGTTTGTGTTGAATTCCAGGGAGATGGCATTTCAAAATAAAGTTGGAAGCTGGGAGAGAGCCGATGGAAAAAGGGACCGAAACAGTCAAACGAGGACACGCCCAAATGCTCAAGGGCGGGGTTATTATGGACGTGGTGACGCCGGAGCATGCAAGAATTGCCGAAGATGCCGGAGCGTGCGCGGTTATGGCGCTTGAGAGGGTGCCGGCGGACATCCGGGCGGACGGCGGTGTGGCGCGCATGAGTGATCCCGGTCTGATACAAGAGATAATGGACACGGTGAGCATACCGGTAATGGCCAAATGTCGCATCGGGCACTTTGTGGAAGCCCAGATACTGGAGTCTCTCGGTGTTGACTACATTGATGAGAGCGAAGTCCTGACTCCCGCGGATGAGGCGAACCATATTGACAAGCATCCATTTAAGGTTCCCTTTGTATGCGGATGTCGAAACCTTGGCGAGGCTTTGAGGCGCATCGGAGAAGGCGCGTCCATGATGCGCACCAAAGGGGAAGCAGGCACCGGGGACGTCGTGGAGGCGGTTCGTCATGCCCGTTCCGTGATGGGCGAGATCCGCCGCATATCGGAAATGAGGAGCGACGAATTGATGGCGTACGCCAAGGAGATCGGCGCCCCATACGAATTGGTAAAGGAGACCGCAGAACTCAAGCGACTTCCCGTGGTGAACTTCGCGGCGGGGGGGCTGGCGACCCCTGCGGATGCGGCAATGATGATGCAATTGGGAGTGGACGGCGTGTTTGTCGGTTCGGGCATATTCAAGAGCGGCAATCCTTCAGCCAGGGGACAGGCCATAGTCAAGGCGGTCACCCACTACAACGATCCGGGCATACTTGCCGAGGTCAGCAAAGGTTTGGGCGAAGCAATGGTCGGAATCGGCGTGTCGGAATTGCCTGAAAACGAGCGTCTCGCAGTGCGGGGATGGTAACATCCTCATGGAGATCGGAGTTCTAGCGCTCCAGGGGGCATTCCAGGAGCATTGCGCGGTCTTGAGAAAGTTGGGAATCAAGCCCCGTGAAGTGCGACTTCCGGACCAATTGAAAGGCCTTGCCGGGCTGATTCTCCCCGGTGGGGAGAGCACTACTTTCGCCAATCTGGCCGGCAGCTACGGCCTTGTAGAACCTTTGCGGCGCTTGGCCGCGGCCATGCCCATGTGGGGAACGTGCGCGGGATTGGTCTTCATGGCGCGTGACGTGGGAATGGATCAGCCGGTATTGGGCGTCATGGACATTGCATTGGAGCGCAATGCCTTCGGTCGTCAGAAGGACAGCTTTGAAGAAGATCTTGAGATAAGCGGTATCGAGGGGGGGCCTTATCACGCAGTGTTCATCAGGGCGCCGGTCGTAACGGAAGTGGGTCCCGATGTGGAGATACTCTGCAAGGAGCGAACGGGGAGAATCGTGGTGGTGCGCCAGGGGCATCTGCTGGGCACGTCCTTCCACCCTGAACTCACGGACGATGACAGGTTTCACAGGTACTTTCTCGATATCGCCGCCGCGAACCCAACGATACCCCAGACCCATAGATGACCAAATTCGTAGCGATCCTAGAATATGATGGAACCTGTTACCACGGCTGGCAGCTTCAGAAAGCACTCCCTACCGTCCAGGGTGAAATGGAGATCGCGCTTGAACGCATACTGGGCAAACCGACTCGAGTGTATGGGGCCGGTCGCACGGACGCGGGAGTTCATGCCAAAGGCCAGGTAGCCCATTTTGTCGCGGACTGGTCCCACCAACCCGCGGATCTCCGGAAGGCCTGCAATGCACTGCTGCCTCCGGACATCATGGTTCGTCGGCTGGATTGCGCTCCTGATGACTTTCACGCCCGGCATTCAGCTCGTTTGAAGACCTACGTTTATCAAATACTGAATCGTTCAATTCGATCTCCGCTGGACCGTCTGTATTCCTGGCATTTTCCGCACGCTCTTGATATTGCCCTGATGAACCGGGCGGCCCGATCCCTAAAGGGGGCGCACGATTTTTCAGCCTTTGGGCGCCCGACCGATGGAACCCCCTCGACCGTTCGGGAGATCGTCCACGCAAACTGGGATCTCGGCCAATCCGATGGAATGCTCTATTTCACCATTACCGGCACCGGATTCTTGAGATACATGGTCCGATCCATCGTCGGGACAGTGGTCTTTGTGGGAAGCGGGAAGATCAGTCCGGACCTGTTCGCCAAGATTCTTGAATTGTGCGATCGCTCTCAGGCCGGCCCCACCGCGCCGCCCCACGGTCTCTATCTGCTTAACGTGCACTACGGGTCAAACGCAAGGACTGCGCCCGTCGATCCAAGCATAATCCAAGGATCTTCTTCCAACGAGGAACCGTAGGACAGACACATTGGAGACTCACCATGTTCGAATCAGCCTACCTGCGGACCCTTAGCCAAGGTATGTTTCCTGAAAAGATCGGCAAAGCGCGCGAGATGCTCAAGGACTGTACTGTCTGTGCCAGAGAATGTCACATCAATCGGCTGGAGGGTGAAACAGGATTCTGCGGTCTGGGGGAATCCGCGGTAGTCTCCTCGGCCAATCCCCATTTCGGCGAAGAGTCTCCTTTGGTCGGGTCCCGCGGTTCGGGGACCATCTTTTTCACCTCGTGCAACCTCAAGTGCATGTTCTGCCAGAATTATGAGATCAGCCATCTCATGGAGGGTCGTGAGGTACACAGCAAGGATCTGGCCGCAATCATGCTGGAACTGCAGAGGATCGGATGCCACAACATCAATTTCGTAACCCCTTCTCATCTGGTTCCCCAGATTCTGGACGCGGTCCATGTGGCGGCTGAACAGGGTTTGCAGGTCCCGCTGGTTTACAATACCGGCGGATACGATTCCGTGGAGACGCTCAAACTCCTCGAAGGTGTGGTGGACATCTATATGCCCGACCTGAAATTCATGGATTCCGGGATATCCAAAGAGCTTATGGACGCGCCCGACTATCCTGATGTTGTGAAAGCCGCGATTCGAGAGATGAGCCGTCAGGTGGGCGATTTGGAGATCGACGAGAATGGCGTGGCCACCCGGGGGCTTCTGGTCCGTCACCTGGTGATGCCCAATGACATGGCCCATACTCATGCCGCCATGAAATTCCTGGCAACGGAAATCTCTACAAACACCTATGTGAACATCATGAATCAGTACAGACCCTGCGGGAAAGCGCATGCCCACGCGGATCTCAGCAGATCAACGACCCGTGAAGAATATCAAGCAGCAGTGGCGGCAGCCCAAGAAGTAGGAATCAATCGACTCGACGACCGGGTCAGACCTCGGCTTGTCTTCCTTTGAGCACGAAACGATTGGTTGACGGGATCACCAGATTATCTCTGTGATCTCTGTGTCCTCTGTGGCAAACCGCCTTTTTTAGCCACAGAGGGCACAGAGAAATTCATGAATGATCAACTGACGCGAGGCTCCGAAGAAGAGTCGAAAGGCTGGAACACCGCAGACTTGACCCTTCTCTCTCTCGCAGACTGGAAAGTCTGCGCCACAGAAAGAAGTTTCGCAGGAATCCGAAACTAATCTCCGAGAACCGCTACACTCATTCGCTCATCGTGGCCAGATAGTTTGAGATCATGTGATCCAGGACCATGTGTACGTCTTCTACGGGGCCGTACTCTCCCTTTTTGGTCTGCACATGGATCACGTGTTGCGCTACCTGTTTCATCCTGCCGCCGTCGAATCCCACTATAGCCACAGGGATTCCGCCATTTTGGGCCGCGAACTCAAGGCCTTGCACCACGTTGGGAGAATTGCCGCTGGCTGAGATCCCCACCACCACGTCCCGGGGTCGCATAAGATTCCTGAGTTGCCGGGAAAACACGCTCTCATAGCCGAAATCGTTGGCCAAGCACGTGATGTACGCGCTGTTGTCGGTAAGACTCAGAGACCTGAAACGCGGGCGCCCCTCAGGGGACGCGCAGACCGAAAGATCGTTGGCAAAGTGTGAGGAGGTCGCAGCGCTTCCCCCGTTTCCCATAAAAAAGATCGTGTTGTCCCGGCCCCGGGCCTCCACGAACAGGTCAATGACCCGTCCCACGGACTCGTAATCCACGCCGCGAAGGACCTCAACGAGATGTTCCACGTAAAGCCGTGCAAATTCCGGTCCCGATCCAGCCTCAGAGACTATTGTTTTCAAATCTGACATATTGGGGCATCCTTCTTGACGTTTGATCGAAAGTATGGCTCGGACGTTCAGCCCGAGTAGGGTACCGTGCAGCCGTTCACCGTGAACCGTACAAAGTCCCGGAATTACGTATGGGTGAGGTTTGGAGGGGGAGATGAGTCGCCCCCTCCATTCTCACCGGGCGCAGAACCGCTTCAAGCCCGGTGAACCATTACCGTACCGCAGCATTTGCCGTCAATAATGTGTAGGAGAAAAAGCAGTTTTTTTCAAGTCCCCAATTGATACGGATTGGCCTTTTGAAGAGTAATCTGGGGGAACCTTTTCTCGGTAGAAAAGGTTCCCCCAGACCCCCCTCCCAAAGACTTCATAATGGGCTGTACCCGGGCGGAATTGGCTACCTCGGGGTAAAGCCTGACACGCCCATGCCGTGTCAGCCGCCGTACCCAAGCGCTTGAACGGGTGAAGAATGACCGGCAAGATGCCGGTCCTACTCCGGACCAATTACCGGGGCCACGGTGTTAAGTGTGGACAATGGCCAATTTGCAACAGCTTTGAAAAGGAGGGTTAGGGGGGATTTCTCCCTTCCGGCTTTGAGCCATATGTTCCCCCTTTGAAAGCGCATTCGCATGAAAGTCCCGTGGACAAAGCCACCCCTTTACGGGTCAACGTATGGGGTGGTTTGGAGGGGAGATGAGTCTACCCTCCAAGTCCATGCGCAGCGTGCGCGCTCTTGGAGTACCCTGTCCGAGGCGAAGCCCCGGACCAGTAAACAACGGAAAAGACTTTCATATTTCGTTGTCGCTTTCTTGCGATGATAGTTGGTATAAGAACTCAAAGCGTTGCGATCAGCGGGTTCTATGCTAGAATTCTTACGGCCGAACCGCAAGAATTTGGAATCCTCCAGGGGAATAACCATGAAGAATCTCAATCCCGAATATGTGCGCACAATCGGAGCCATGACTAATTTCTGCCCCTATTTTGAGCTGCTGTCCATGTCGATCGTGGAACTTCACATGGGGAACAGCCTGTTGGAAATAGATCTGGAAAACAGACACTTGCAGCCTTTCGGAGTAGTCCACGGGGGCGTCTTCGCTTCGATCATTGATGCTGCGTGCTTTTGGGCGGTCTTTCCTGAAGTGGCCGAACACGACGGTATGACCACTGTTGACCTGAAACTCAACTATCTGGCGCCGGCTGCTCGCGGGAAGTTGATCGCACGCGGGCGACGCATAAAGCTGGGAAGAACCCTGGGGCTGGCTGATGCCGTGGTAACCGACCAGGACGACAAGATACTGGCCCACGGCACTTCCACCTTAATGGTTATGCCGGACCTATCCTTCGATAGTGAGCACAGGCTTCCACCGAAATTCCTCTAGAGCGATTTGGTTGAAACTGGAACAGAATCCTTTCTTCAAAAGAGTCCCGGAGGGACTCCTGATAGTAGTCCCGAAATTCAAAAAGTGTCTCAAAACTGGCGATCTGTCGGAAATCGTAGCACGGCTGGGTGAGGATCAATGCTGGTGACTTAAGAAAAAGCCAACCAGTCCCCGTCGTCACCCCGGCGGACCCGGGATCGGAGTCCGGGGTCTGCCCCTACAATTGCCACAGCAACCTATTGCAAGGTCTATTCCGTGACACACCCTAAGGAAGCGACCATGTTTGGCGGCCGCCACCAGTTTTTCATGAAGCTCCCGATCCCGTCGGCCCGTCAATTGGGAGTTTTTGGGAGGGGGCTGGGGGAGCTATAGTTTCGCCAATATTGTAAGGTATTGACGTTTTGTTCCGCGGAA
>CAZGNL010000022.1:0-41019 GCA_964527475.1 uncultured Syntrophaceae bacterium | reverse complement strand
AGTACCCTGTCCGAGGCGAAGCCCCGGACCAGTAAACAACGGAAAAGACTTTCATCTTTCGTTGTCGCTTTCTTGCGATGATAGTTGGCATCACTAGAATCCGGGCCGTCACTTCCCGAATTTCAAACGGATCTTTGCTCACATAACCGTGATACCCACTCGCGGTCAAAGGAAGAACATTCATTGGCATGGTAATCCTTCAGTTATTCGGGGGCGCCGGCAGGGTGTCATTGCGAGCACAGCGAAGCAATCTCCTGTGCGCTAAATGTGGGGATTGCTTATTCGTTTCACTTCTCGCAATGACACACGGGGTGAGAGGATCTGCCCCGCGAAGCTGAAGGAATACTTGGAATGGTTACTTGGAATGTCTACAATTCATTGGTAGAACCGGTCGGCATGTGCTATCGTGTGCTAGATTGGCCAATATTACAAAAGAAATATGCGGTTTCCGGAGGAATCATGGAAAAAGGAGAGGGAGGGGGCGCGCAAATGAAGAATTATTCCGGCCTGTTGATCGGCGTGGCAGTGCTGCAGGCGGCTTGTGTCGGTCTGATTCTGTATTTCGGGTTCACGGGCCTGAACACCGACCGAACTATGCTTGATAGGACCGGGACCATGCTGCAAAAGGAGTTTCCGGGGATTCAAGGCAAGTTGTCGGTCATCTCTGACGAGACATCGAGAGTGGGCGCTGATGTGGCCGCGCTACGAAAAACGATCGCTGGAATGGACAACCGGTTGTCGCAAGTGGACACTGGAGTCGGTTCACTGAACAAACGGGTCGAAGGGCTGAGCGAAAATGTGTCGGGGCATATGGGAGACAGATCAGGCGCGATCTGGGGCCAATCGTTGAATCCGTACCTATTGATCGCTCTGCTCGGGGTGATCGCAGTGAGCATTCCTCTGTGGGGGTTGGTTCCGGGTTGGGTCCGCAAATCCCGGGAGCAACCGTCGGACGCGGGTACCATGATGAGCAAGGAGCGACTGGAGAACCTCGTTCTAGGGCTCGATCGGCTCTCCCTGCTGGTGGACAACGCGCGCACGGAAGAGGAACAATCCGAAGCCCGCTCTCCTGAGATGCAGAAGCTGATAGACGAAACTCACGGCTTTATCTCGGACGCCCGGGAGGAACTGTCCCGCCTGTCGGAAAAGGCCGTGCCCGTGGTCTCCGAGGCGGAAGAAGATTCTCGCAGCATGCACTGATACCAACTACCACCTCTTCGTGGGTCAACGTATGGGGTGGTTTGGAGGGGAGATGAGTCTCCCCTCCAAACCCATGCGCAGCGTGCGCGCTCCTCGCGTACCCTGTCCGAGGCGAAGCCCCGGACCTGTTAACAGCGGAAAAGACTTTCATGCTTCGTTCTGCCTTTGTTTCTAGGCATGCAAGTTGTTATGATACCGGCTCGATAGCCCCACAGCCGGTTGTCCCAAGACCGCGAAGGGTCGGCCGATCGCAGCGCCGAGGCCGTTGATGCCGGGAGTGCATATCTCGGTCTTCAGGTCACTGGTTCAGGAAGGAGAGACGGATGTTGGCGGAATTTAGTGTCTTCCCAATAGATAAAGGGGCGGAAGGTTTGAGCGAATACGTGGCCGAATCCATGGAGATCATTGCCTCCAGCGGTCTGGAGTACGAGGTTCACGCGATGGGCACGCTGATCGAAGGCACCGCGGATGATGTGTTCGATTGTATCCGCAAATGCCACGACAATATGCTCTGTCACGGGAACCGGGTGATCACAACCATCAAGATAGACGATAGAAAGGGCGCGGCAAACAGAATCAAAGGGAAGGTGAAATCTGTAGAAGACAGGCTGGGTAGTGAACTTCCCAAAGGGTAGGGTAGGGCGCCGGGGCATGTGGACACGGTACCGGAGGGAAAAGCCATGAGGGCTGTAGTACAAAGGGTGTCTCGATCCTCCGTGTCGGTGGACGGCAAGGTAGTGGGAGAAATAGGTCCGGGACTGCTCGTCCTGGTGGCCGCGGCAAGAGAAGACGGGCCGGCTCAGGTGAGGTGGATGGCCCAAAAGCTGCCGGGGCTCAGGATCTTCCCCGACAATGACGGTAAAATGAATCTCAGCCTGGAACAGGTTGGGGGCGAGATGCTAATAGTGTCACAGTTCACCCTGTACGGCGATTGCCGAAAGGGGAAGCGGCCTTCCTACGGCGGAGCAGCGCCGCCTGAACACGCGGAGACATTGTACGAGGATTTCATCAACCATGTGCAGGGACAGGGAATCCGTGTCCAAAGCGGAGTATTCGGCGCGATGATGGAAGTGGAACTGGTCAACGACGGGCCGGTCACGCTTGTTCTTGACTCGCCTTAAACTAATTTACATGCCTGAAAGCACAGACACAACGAAACATGAAAGTCTTTTCCACTGTTCGGTAGTCCGTGGCTTCGCCTCGGACAGGCGCGTGAAGAGCGCGCACGCTGCGCATGGACTTGGAGGGGAGGCCCTGGCCGGACCGCCATTTCAACCGGGCTAAGCGTCCGTCACGGAATAACCCTTGCAACTGACACGCGCCTCATCCTTGCGATAAAGAGGGCGACGCATGCGTAGCCCCTACGTCCTGGGCCCGCGGCGCCAGGTATGGGGATTGCTTCGTCGTTTCACTCCTCGCAATGACACACGCGATAGGAGGATCTGCCCCCCGAAGCTGAATGCTCACGGCTTGACACCATTTAGTGTTGACTGTCTCCAGGTTTTTTGAATGGACTGTGGAGTTCATGTATTATGCTCAAGCAACAGTGTCTACTATTCGGGAATCGGAGGTCGTTATGAAGCTGTTGAATTTCAGGGCGCACTCGAAAGAAAGCGTGCGATTTGGCGCACTGCTGGATGGCGGCGTGGTTTCTTTCCAAGCGATGCAACAGGCATTCAAGCTGGATTGGGGACTGCTGAAGGACATTGAGACATATCTCGAGAATTTTCCTGAAAGTGAACGCAAGGCCAAGGAGCTACTCGCCATGGCCCGGGATCGCGCTTCGGATTTGCCAGCCGATGAGGTGTTTCCATTGAATCAGGTCAAGGTATTGCCGCCTGTTCCCCGTCCGCCCGCGTTGCTCGATTTTGCCCTATCGCCTGAGCATCTAAGGAATTCGGCATTGACCTTGTTCAAATACGAAAAGAAGTGGCCGCTGAGGGCCTTGATGAGCGCTTTTGTGAAAGCCGATTACAAGAAAAACAAGAACAAAGCGAATTTCAGATGTTACAAAGGCAATCACAATGCAATCATCGGTGACATGGACAGCCCGGTGTGGCCCCGTTTTTCTTCGTACCTGGACATAGAAGCGGAACTCGGCGTTGTTGTGGGAAAGACACATTTGCACATGTCCGAGGACGAGCTGTCCGATTCAATCGCCGGCTATACGATCTTCAATGATTTCTCCGCCAGGGATGTTCAGTTGCCTGAAATGTTTGGGATGCTGGGTCCGGCCAAGAGCAAGGATTTTGACGGGAGCAACGGAATAGGCCCATTCCTGGTAACGCCCGATGAAATACCTGATCCACTTTCACTGAATGTCACTGTAAAAGTCGGCGATAGACACCGGTGGGAGGGGAACACTTCCGGGTATGTGGCCCGCCCGATCCAGGTGATCGAGTATCTCACCGGTTTTCAGACACTTCTGCCGGGAACGATCATAGGTATGGGCACGGTTCCCGGGTGTTGTGGTCTGGAACGGGATGAATGGATCTTGCCCGGTGAACTGATCGAAATCTCTTTTGAAGGACTTGGGACCTTGAGGCAACCGATTCCAGCAAAGATCGGCCCAATCGATGAACCCAGATGGAAGAAGAGACCTGAATTGGACGAGTTCTTGTGTCGCGCCGCGGATTGAGAATGCGGGATTTGAGGAAGAGTGGCAGACTGAATCAATGAAAGGAAGAAAACCTTGACAAGTACTCAGTCAAGAAGCTAATAGTACAATGCGCGCCGCACCTTTCGACCGTCATTCACCGCAACATTCGGCCGCCCCTTGCAGAGGGGAAAGCCGACCTGAGTGAGCAATTTGAACCCACTGCACAGTGGCGTCCACGCGATACAGAGAGGCTGTTCAGACACTTACCAGATGTCAAATCGGTCCTCACCGGCTGAAGATGCCGGAAAAGACAAGCAGTAGGAGAAGAAAAATGATTCTGTTGAACCCCAAGAACCATTCCCGTAAATATCCTGACGAAAAGTCCCGAGAAATCATGCTCAAAACCATTGAATTCTTTGAAAACAAAGGAAAGGTCAAACTCAAGGAAGATGACCGAAACCGGGTATGGTACGATGACCTGTTGGGGTTCTTGAAAAAGGAAAAGATATTCTACACTCTGTTGACTCCTACAAAATACGGAGAGCAGGATTGCCGCTGGGACACTTGGCGGAACTGTGAGTTCAGCGAGATTCTCGCGTTCTACGGCCTCCACTATTGGTACACGTGGCAGGTCACCATACTTGGCCTGGGGCCGCTTTGGATGAGCCGCGCTGAGGAGATCAAGCAAAAGACCGCGGAACTCCTTAAGGCGGGTGAGATCTTCGGTTTCGGGCTCTCGGAGAAGGAGCACGGCGCAGACGTTTACTCTTCCGACATGGCCCTCTATCCCGTCGAAGGCGGCGGGTACCGGGCCAGAGGAGGCAAGTATTACATCGGCAACGCCAACGTAGCCGCACTGGTTTCTACCTTCGGGCGTTTTGCGGGAACCGGTGACTATGTCTTCTTTGCCGTCAATTCCCAGCATGAAAAGTTCCGGTGCATCAGGAATCTCGTCAACGTGCAGTCCTATGTGGCCGAGTTCGCGCTGGAGGATTACCCGATAACTGAAGCGGACATTCTCGCTCGGGGTACCGATGCCTGGGACTCGGCTCTGAACACGATCAACGTGGGTAAGTTCAACCTGGGATGGGCGTCTATCGGTATTTGCACTCATGCCCTTTACGAAGCCATCGACCATGCGGCCAACCGAAGATTGTACAATCGGTTCGTTACCGATTTTCCCCACGTGCAGGGACTGTTCGTGGACGCCTACAGCCGGCTTGTGGCCATGAAACTATTTTCGCTGAGAGCAGCGGACTACATGCGTTCATCCTCCCTGGAAGACAGGCGATACCTGCTCTACAATCCCATGGTAAAGATGAAAGTGACCATGCAGGGCGAAAAGGTGATAGACGATCTGTGGGACGTCATCGCGGCCCGAGGCTTTGAGAAAGACGTTTACTTCGAGATGGCCACGCGCGACATCAGGGCGCTACCCAAGCTCGAGGGCACCGCCCACGTGAATATGGCCCTAATAGTCAAATTCATGGCCTCCTACCTGTTTGAACCAGCCGGATTTCCCGAGATTCCCAGGCGTGACGATCCCGCGGATGACGAGTTCCTCTTTGCTCAAGGCCCGACCAAGGGGTTGGGCAAGGTGAGGTTCCACGACTACAGACTCGCATATGGGAAAGTGGACCTCCCAAATGTAAATGTGTTCAAGGAACAGATAGACATCCTTAACGCGTTCCTAATTAAGGCCACACCCGACGAGCGTCAGAAGAAGGACATCGACTTCTTGTTGAGCCTGGGAGAGATATTCACCCTGATCCCCTATGGTCAACTCATTCTGGAGAATGCCGAAATCTACGGTATCGAAGATGACATTATCGACCAGATTTTCGACCTCATGGTCCGAGAGTTGTCCGCGTATGCCTTACAGCTTTACCATAGAACCGGCAGCACAGACCTCCAGATGGAGTTCTGTATGAAAATGATCCGGAAACCCGTAGTTGATAAGGCCCGGTTTGACAGAGTCTGGAAGGACCATGTGTACGCCCTTGAAGGGATCTACGAGATGAACGATTGAGCCGGCGAATCCGAGGACAAAGAGGACCTTTATGGGAACTACCATAGTTTCTTGAGGGCGTCCCTCTTCCCTTGGTGGTAGTCTCATTCCAAATCAGAGCCTGGGCACGAAGGCGTCGGGTCCTCCGGCGAGGCAGGTGATAATACAGAGGCAGAGCCACGTTCCAAGCGGCGTACCGAGCAGCACCAGTTTCTTGTTGATCTCAGGGGAATCCGGCCACCTGATGCGCCCAATTACAAACAGTATGGTCTCCACGACAACTGTCACAATAGAAATGAGAATGAGCGCCATTGCAAAGAGAATCCAGTAGGGGACTAATCCGGCGTGCAGTATGGGGTACATGGAGACGAGCGCGAGCAAGCAGACCAGCCCCCATGTCAGTAGCGCCGTTACAACCCAAACAAGTGCAAAGGAACGAAGGTTCGGCCATTTCAAGGCCTCAATGTACATCATGGCTCTTTGTATGTAATGGCTCATACGAGAATAGGCTCTCATGCGCCGGCTCCTTCCTTACCAATATGCGTTTGTCGTCCTTAACAAAATAAAATGTTTCGTCGTCTTCCCCGGGGATAATGTGTTTTGCCAACTGATAGTAGGCCGCGCGGGAGAACCGTGCATGAAAGCGGTCTTCTTTAACCGCTGAGTAGGGAATGTTGTCTTGGCCGATCCAAAAGCGCTCGGGGTCAAAGGGCTCCTGGTGGCGGTCGTTAAGGACCATTATGAGATCCCCGGGCTTTTCCTCGATCACACTCAGCACAACAAACGGGGCGTCCTCTACTTCCACTCGGCAGATCTCATGCCCCATTCTCACGAGATATCCACCATCCTCGGTTTTCTCGAGCAGCCGGTTGAACTCAAGATAAATCTCGGGATGAATGATCTCAGCGTTGTTCTGGAACCATCTCCCCTCTTTGTTTATGAAGAGTTTCAGGTAAGGGGTCGCGTCGAAAACCTGGCTGGTATCGTGTTCCGGAGGTTTGGTCATGTTGGGTTACCGTGTCGGGTGCGAACCGGTTCAGACGGCGTACAGCCAAGCAAACCGAATCCCGCATTTCCTCAGATCATCCTTCGATCATCACGCTCTTGGTCTATGGGCATGGCTCTACCATAGGCCCGCGATGTTCTTTCTTCTGTGAAGTTGGGAGTACGCCAGGTACCCTGCCAGGACTTTCTTTACGTATAGCCGCGTCTCAAGATACGGAATCGTCTCAATGAATTCGTCCTGTTTCATCTTACTGCGTCGTCTATACCAGTGGCGGACCTTTCTTATATCCGCGTTGTAAGAGGCTATTGCGGGGACGATCCGGCCCTGAAACCTCCTCAGGTTGGCGCCCAGTATCCTTGTGCCGTGCGCCACGTTCTTCTTGGGGTCCAAGAGCGTCGCTATGGCCCGGGGGGACGCTGTTCCTCCCGGACCGGCCAGCCCGGCGGCCCGCGGGGTCACCTGCATGAGCCCCACCGCTCCAGCGGGCGAAACAGCGGACGGGTCGTACCGGCTCTCCTGACGGATCACCGCCCATACAAGATAAGGGTCGACCGAGTGCCTTCGTGCCGCCTTAACGGTCTCATGTTCGCCTACGCAAGGGAACGCCATCTCCACGAATTCCGCGGGCGCGTCCCGAGGCGGATTGACCATGAAGGAACCAAAACTCCTGGAGAGAATGTGTTGAGCGGCTCGGTATTGTCCTGATCCGTGAGCCGCCCGTGCAGTCAGAAATGCCAGAGGGGCCGAGCGTCTCACTGACGCGGGCAGGGCTGCGAGGTTCAGGAACGCGAACTCGTGCAACCCTGAATCCATCAGCTTTTCGGCAGTTCTCACCAAAGCGTGTGACCTGTGCCGGGGCGTGAGCGTTGTGTCAGGGAATGAGCGGGAAGACGTGCTGTTTCGCTCTACCGATACCCCGCGAGACCTCAGAATCCGAGCGGCCTGGCGTCCGTAATAGTTCAGGGGAGCTTGAGCGACTATCTTTTTGAGCAGCGTCTCCGCGACTCGAGGCTGACCAAGGTGGAGCCGGCAGCGGGCCTCCCAATATGCGGAAGCGTTTGCGATGCGCCCGGGGGAGAGGGCTCCGGCCTCGCGAAACGCCCTGGAAGCCTTCTTGTATTGTTTCCTGAAGTACCTTGTCCAAGCTGTCTTCCATTTGGCGTCCACTTTAGTGGACCGGTTAGGACTGGACTTCAGGACCTCTGTGAAGTACTTCTCGGAAGTCTGGAAAGCCTTCCTCTCAAGGTGATAAGCGCCGAGATTGAACAGCGCTTTGCGCCTGAGAGAAGGCGGTCCTTTCTCGATGATCGATTTACAGGTTGCCTGGAATTCCTTGTTTCTGTCCAGTCTCCAGTAGAGGCGGCTCAGGAGATAGATGGCCTCCATCCGGGTTTTGCTCCCGGTTTCTTGCTTGAGAAGCTCTTTGATCTGATTTATGGCTTCTCGATTACGGCGGCCCTTGAAAAGACACTCTGCCAGCTTAAGTCTATGCCGGGTATTGGACGGATTCTTTTGCACGAAGGATTTGTACAGGTCGGCCGCAAGATCGAATCGTCCCTTTCTGAACAGTCTCGTGGCACGGGAAAGCTTCTCGGATTCCGAATAGGCCAGCGGACCGATCTTGCCGCGAGAGACCATCCCGGTGAGGCGTTCGGCGGCTTTCAAGCCCGGCACAGAAGCGGGATATTGCACATAAAGCCTTCCGTACAAATCAGCGGCTTCAGAATACTTGCCAAGGCCTTGTTCGAGATCCGCCTCACGCAGAATCAGGGCCGGTTTCTCGTCAGCCCGCGCCCTTCGGATCGCGGACCTCAACAGATTTCTTGCTTCAGGCTTCTTTTGGCGGCAAAGCGCGTCCAGCAGATCCTCTCGGGCGAGATTACGGTAGGGGCTCCTTGGATGCTTTTTGAGGAACTCTCTCAGCAGGTCTTCGGCCTTCTCAGGCTGTCTGAGCCGCGCGTGACTTCTGGCCGTGAGTATGTACGCGACAGGACCGAACAACCGATCCGGGAGTATGTAACTCCATACTCGGATCGCCTTTTTCAGATGACCGGAATCGTAAAGTTTCTTCCCCTTGAGGAACAGGTGTTCCTGGACAGGTCCGGTTTTCATGGCGATGGATTGAGCCCGCGCCGGCGGTGGGCCCGCCAGGAGCACAATCGCGACACACCCGACTCCGAGCGTCAACAACAAGCTGAACCTTTGGCCGGAACATGCCGACTTTTGCGAGGGATTTAGGGGGTTGGGATGGAAGCGCATCGTCCTAACCTACAAGGCGCGAGGACAAACGTCAAGCGAAACCTCAGATAAAATAGCGACTTGAGCCGGTTAGGGGACAGAGTGCCTCACAGGGCGCTTGAGCCAGGCAGTTTTTGGCTCTACCACTGAGTTTAGCTTTAGTATGAAATGGAATTCCGAATGTTTCAACGTTTTTGCTGGATTTGTCTTTGCTTTTCCGAGAGATTCGTGTCATTTGTGATTCCGGAGGACGTAATACTGAGGCAAAAGGGTCTACAAGGATGAGCCGACGCACGATTATTGTTTTGTTTGCAACGCCGATTCTGGTGTTGATGTTGGGCTTGCATACCGGCTTTGCCAAGAAGAGCGGGCGGCAGTCCGGCTTTGTTGTGGCCAAGAAAGCTGCTGCGAAAGGTCAACGTGTTTGGATTGTGGTAGATCTCTTCAGCAATCGGGCGAGCAAGCAAGCGGTGCGGGTAAGAGATACGCTGGCCCGGCTGGGAGCCCCAGGGCGAGGCATTGTCCTTCCCTTCTACCAGGTCTCTGTGGAGACTGTGGAGAGACTCGATCCCGTATTTCTGGCGCTCAGCCCAAACGGAATACCGTGGTGCCGCTATCAGGGACGCAACGGTGTTGACCTGGCGAATTTTCTTCACGCTCTGCGGATGATCGTTGAACAAATGAAGGTTCCTGTGGTCGGAATCTGTGGTGGCCATCAGGCCTTGGCTTTGGCCTTTGGCGGAAAAGTGGGTCCCATCCGGGGCGGTGAAGACGACTGCCTGCCTTATCGGAATAGTCCGCCGGAAAGAGGCAGGCGGAATGTGCAAGTCGTCAGGAATGATCCCATCTTCGTGGGCATGAACGACACGTTGAACCTGGTACAGAAACACTATGATGAAGTGAAACGCCTGCCCCAAGGATTCGTAACTCTGGCGGCCAACGACATTTGTGCCCACCAGATCATCAGACATCCGACCAGGCCGGCCTACGGAATTCAGGCTCATTCCGAGTTCTATTTTGACTCGCGGCCGGATGGCGGATTGCTTCTCCGAAACTTTCTCCGCATAGCCCTGACCTATGACAGGCTAAAGAAGAGACCGACCGCCCAAGACAGGTCGCGGATCTCGTCAAAGAATGTCCGTGCCCGCGGATCGAAAAAGAGTTTCTGGTGAATCGATTGTCGGCCCCCCACTGAGCATTGCTGTGCCGATGCCGGCATATGGGCCGGAGGGCCGCGCCTGTCACGTTGCATGAAAGTCCAGTTGAGAAACCGCCCCTTTGCGGGTCAACGTATGGGGTGGTTTGGAGGGGAGCCAGTGTGCGTGGGGCGATTGAGCATGTCCCGAACAGCTTACGTGATATGATAGCTGACGGGAGCATGACGTTGAAATGCCTGCCCGGCTAGGGCCTCCCCTCCAAGTCCATGCGCAGCGTGCGCGCTCTTTAGGCGCCCTGTCCGAGGCGAAGCCCCGGACCAGTGAACAACGGAAAAGACTTTCATAATCCGTTGTGCCTTTGTTTCCAGCATGTAAGTTTGTATGAAAAGGCTGTCTAATGGAATCCCAATCCCATTCCGGTCATGTGTTGATCGTCGAGGATGATGAGATTAATGGGCCGTACGCGCGACAGCTTCTGGAATCTGAAGGGTTCCGGGTGGATCTGGTGGTCTCCGCGGAAGCAGGCATGGAACTTCTGCAAAAGCGCTCGGATGACGGGCCGGACATGATCCTGCTCGATTACAACCTCCCGGGAATGAGCGGATTTGAAATGGCCGAGAAACTTAAGGCCGATCCGGAATTTCAATATATTCCTATTCTCATCTTCACAGTGGACGACTCACTGGAGAGCAAGAAAAAGGGGCTCGCCAGCGGTGGAGACGATTACCTGACCAAGCCGTACGAATCCGAGGAGCTTGTGGCCCGGGTCAATGCCATGCTGCGCGTACGGAGTCTTTACCAGAGCCTGAGACATGCCAGGAAGGAGAACCGGCGCCTCAACCTGGCTCTTGACCGCGGGAAGGGACTGGGCAACCTTCTTGGGAGATCGAGCCAGATGCGGCGGGTATGCGATCTGATACTTGACATCTCCACCAGTGACTCCAATGTGCTCATCCAGGGAGAATCGGGAACCGGAAAAGAGGTCGTGGCCAGGGCCATCCACAACGAGAGCGGCCGCCGGGACGGCCCCTTCGTGGTGGTCAATTGCGCGGCCTATGTGGAGACATTGCTCCATTCGGAGCTCTTCGGCCATGAAAAAGGCGCGTTTACCGGGGCAATACGCACAAAGCCGGGGCGCTTCGAGCAGGCTCATGGCGGGACCATTTTTTTGGATGAAATAGGTGAAATCAGCCTTCCCACACAGGTCATTCTGTTGCGCGTGATTCAGGAACGGGAGTTCGAGAGGGTGGGGGGAGAACAAACCTTGACTACGGACGCGCGAATCATAGCGGCAACCAACAGAAATCTAAAGAAAGCTATGGAAGAAGGTGTCTTCCGGGAAGACCTTTACTGGAGACTCCACGTCATTTCGCTGAGTCTTCCGCCATTGAAGCAAAGAAGAGACGATATCCCGCAATTGGTGTCGAACTTTGTGCAGGCTTACAATGCGCGCCTCGGAAAGAGTATCCACGGATTCGCTACCGATGCTATGGACCTTCTTTTCACCCATCATTGGCCGGGAAACGTGAGGGAATTGGAAAATGTGGTGGAACGGTCCATGGTCCTGGTCAAGGGAGACGTCATAACGCCCGATGACTTGCCCTCGGAATTGAAGGCCGCTGATCCGGCATTTGCTTCCCGGGAACTGAACACGGATCTCGACCTCATGGAAAGAGAGCATGTCCGCGCTGTGCTGGAAAAGTGCGCCTGGAATAAATACAAAGCGGCAAAAATGATGGGGATCAGTCGCAGCACCCTTTACAGCAAAATTAGAAAACACGGGCTCAGAAACGCGAGCTGACGTCGATGAAGGTCGATTTCTATAAGGGCGAAATAGATCGAGATAAATCAGATCGAGTACGAGGGTACTGGGCCAAGACTCCCTACAGCATAGTAGCGCTGCTCGCTGATGAGACAGAAGTGCTGGTGGATCTCGACCGCGGGAAAATCGTTTCCCGGGATCTGATAACGACCGTCCATCTGCCGGGTTTGGACCGGGCGGGAATGGAGACACTAGTGGCAAACATACTAAAAGGGGGATACTTGACCAGACCCGGGGTCAAGGACAAGGAAGAGGCCGTGTTATTCATGCTCGCCAATGAAGCGATTCACGAACTTGAATCCATTGACGCGGACGAAAACACGGAATGAAGTTCAGCATACTATACACCCCTGAACCGTCACCCTGATCCTTTGGGGGAGAGACGGGATCAGGAGGATCCGGGAACTGAGCGGGAGTCAGGCGTTTCAAGTGTGAAAGCCGACCGGCATGATTCCAACCTCTCGGGTGTACCGAGTAATCCTTCAGTTTCACGGGGCAGACATTTTCACCGGAAACGTCTCCCCGCCCCGAATGACTCAATGGTTACTGTACCGGTTCATTTTTTCTTGACAGCCGATGCACGGATCATTATGCTAAGGAGGTTACCCATCAGGGACAGGCACCTGATTGAATAGCCGGATCGGACGAGGGCGGGTAGCTCAGCGGGAGAGCACCGGCCTTACAAGCCGGGGGTCACAGGTTCAAATCCTGTTCCGCCTACCACGTCGGATCGCACTAAGAAACGCGTCTCTCAGCGGGGGCGTAGTTCAGCTGGATAGAACGCCGGCCTGTCACGCCGGAGGTCGCGAGTTCGAGTCTCGTCGTCCCCGCCACTCAACAGACTGATATCACAGGGAAGCCTCATCAATAGTGGCGTCCCTGTTTTTCGTTTCTCAGCAATCCAGGGCCCCCAAAGGGCCCCTTCTGTCATCCAATTGAGTTTCAGGCAACCCGGTGAGCGGCCGGAAATTGTGGTTGCACGAGCTGTAAAAAGACATGTAATAAGAAGTCGGCGTGAACCCATCGGATGTATTCGTGGAAGGTATACATGACCGACCGGGTAATCGGCCTTCCGGAAGAAAGAATGGCCAGGTTGCGAGACAGGAAGCCGCTGTTTGAATCCCAATCGATCAGAGATACGCCATGAGTAAAAAGTTCGACCCGTCGATCCCGAGAAAGATGTTCTGGTCAGACTCAGTCAAAGACCGAGATCGTTGCCCACGATGCGCTCAGTACTTGAGAATGAGTCCCAGGTGTATGTCATGGCTGTGCGAGATGGGGACGACCTCCATCAGTTCATTGTAGGAAATGATGGGGGGCATTTCTGTCCCGAGTGCCCGACCGTGGTCCTCGATAGGGAAACATTCAGAGATTTTGCCATTCTGTCTTTCGGGAACGATCCCCGATCCCAGTTTACCGTGCTCGGGCTGGTCGATCTTGCAGCAATTCCAGAGGAGATGAGTTCCACTCCTCTGGGTGAAGACGGCAACCCCGTACCTCTCGTGGAGTTCATTAGGAGCCCGGCGGCCGGTAACAAACGGCAGGGTATTACCCAAAGCCAAGGTCAAGGCCAAAGCCAAGGTTAAAGCGGCAAAGAATAAACGACGTGGAAAGAAACGCAAACGCGGCAAATAGACGGTTCTTGCCATCTTTCAATCAGGTGTGATGGTGATAGGTCATTGAGACCTCAGTGCTCCTTGGCGTGGCGCGCCAAAACGTCACGAAGTGGCGGAAGCGGTTCTATTACGAACGGGTGGATGGCTTGGATGACCAACCCAGACGCGGGCGACCGCGCTCTTTTTCCCTCTGAGAGCATTGTGGAAATCAAGGCTCTCGCCTGCGAACTTCCCATCAGATTGGGGCTCCCCCTTTTCTCGTCTCAGGCACGCCGATATTGCCTGCGAGGCAGTGCTTCGGGGTATTGTGGTTTCCATAAGCGTGAAGACCGTTTGGCGTTATCTCCACAGTGATGCTATCAAGCCGTGGATGCATTGGAGCCGGCTTTTTCCACGGGACCCGCTCTTCGCAGAAAGAGCCGCTCGGATCTTGGACCTGTATTTCCGATTGCCTTTTCCCTATTTCTTCCATCCGTCAACCCCTATTGTAGCACGGTCAAAACGTAACGTAGCACGAGTGAGCCGGAAAAACGTTGCACATTGAAACGGCGAGGCCGTCCAAATCACCCCGACGGTCACTTGCAAAATCCAGGATAAAGAGTTGCATGACAATAACCGACCATGATAGTTTCCATTAATCGGGTTTCCGCAGACATGCCGTTTTTAGGGAGGGAATAGGGTGCAGTCAATGAGTTCCGCGCCGACGAGGAAATCCTGGCAAAGTGGAGTCCTTTTCCTTTTTGCTCTAATTTCTATAGCTCTCCAGGTCTTTGCTTCGGGCGTTACAACGGCCGCCGGTCAAAACTCCCTGCCTGCGGTGATGGGAGAGGCGCCACTATCGACGGCGGGCATTCCTGCGCCTGTCGGGCCGGGAGCCGGGCCGTGGGGGACGCCTTTCATGCCGACCGCAGCCTTTATCGTTGACAACAATGCCTGGAATGCCGAGGGGGTACTCTTCTTTTTCAAAAAGGGGGGGGGCGGTGTTCTGCTGGCGGAGAAGAGGAACTTTAACGCCCCGCCACCCCAATTCACTCTTGTGGAATCCATCACCGACGATTGTTTGAACGATGGCCTTCGGTTGGGCTATCGCATACGTATCGGATTGAATGCCGCCTCTCCTACTGGATTTGAAGTGGGCTTCCTCCATCTCCCAAGATGGGAGGAATCGTCAGGGGAACTTGGATACGAAGGCGGAAATTTCCAATTGACCTCCGTAGGCCTGCTTCAACCGCAGTTTGCAGGAGTCGTTGAATCGATAGAGGCCACGCAGTCTACTCGGCTTTACAGCATCGAAATGAACGCCACAAGAGACCTAGGTCCGGCGACCCAAGGTCTCCTGGGGGCACGGTACGTCCGACTGGAAGACAGCTTGGGCATCTCGGGGCTACTGAGTTTTGGCGGTCCGTTGGTCCTGGACGAGACAAAGGTTGATACGCGTGTGGATATGCTGGGGGTTCAGGTGGGCGCAGTCCATTCCATGATGATGTCGGGACTGGCTGTGGAATTGAACGTGAGGGCTGGAGTGTTTGCCTCTCACAATGTCCTGACGATGAAAGAGACGGTGTACGCTGCAATTCCGATTCCCCTCGATGTCAGCGGGAGCCGGATCGCCCTCGGAGGACTGTTGGACGGAAGAATCGCCGCTCGAATATCGTTCAGTGGGAGCAGTTCCCTGTTCTGCGGCTATCAGTTCTTTTTTCTCAACGGTGTTGCCCTCGCTCCTCAACAGCTTGCACTCCTGGGAGGTGCATCGAACAGCACTCCAGCCAGGCCGGTGACCGACACCCCTGGAGGCGTAAGCGACCGTAGCGGCATGGCCTTGCACGGCTTCTTCGCCGGAGTGCACATGTTGTGGTGAAGCATGATGATTAGAGTCGACGTAACGGTCCGGAGGGACAAGGAGGAGCAAACGGGACCGCCAAAAGGGAGGGATAGCCATCAATGATATCCGCCGGACTTTCCATGACCAATAACCAAATCGTCACGTCCGGTTCAGAACAGCCGGGAGGCTGCACCAATACGCTTTCAAAGAAGCGCCATTGAAAGCGACCGGTCCGGTCCCTTGCGCCACGCAGTGGAGACCGGACTTCGCTCCGGGGAGCAGCCCGGCTCTCCGGTCCCCGGTGCTGGTCGTGTCTTAGCGAACCGGTATTAGAGCGTTCCGCTTTAGGGAGGGAGATTCATGTCCGAAGTCGTATTCACACAAATTGCCGACAATAGTCGTTTCTACATCACTTCCCATGCGACAGAACAAACAGCTCGAATCCTCTATGTTCTTCCAACCAACGTGAAGCCTCCTACGTCGCTGAAACTCTCAGACATAAAGAAAAAGTTTGGCGGCGTGTTCTGTTTCGTCCCAAGATTACCCTCGGATTACGGAGATCTGGAAGAACTAACACCGACTCGCCGTGATCTTTGGTTTATGTGGATCAAGAATCCTGAAGATTTTCAGCCAAATGACTGCACCTGCTTCAGACTAAAGTTTCAGAACAAGCAGATATACCGGGTGACGCACGGTACCTTCCATTTTCATAACAGCGAGATTGAGATCCCCCAATTTAGCGATCTGAAATTGAATGAAGATGAGGACGGCTTCACTTTCACGCGGCAGCAAAAAAAGCATTTCGATCTGAAGCTATCAAAGGATGGGCAGAGCCTCTCAGAAGTTGTCTCAATCAGTCTTTGTTTTCCAGCGCTTGAGCAAGGCATTCTGCAATTCGACGTCAAGCTGACCGAAGGAGGGCTTGATGCCCTCGACGTGGGGCTGAGGACTTTCTGGGACGCCGGCGAAAACAATGGGGCACTCGATTCTCAGCGGTATCCGGTATTCAGCCTGCCGGGGAGCACTACCGCGGAGTTGCGTGCACATATGGATCCTTACAGTCTTGATGATTCTTCACGGACCTACTACGCATTTCTGCCCCACGCTCCCGGTGGCAATCCAACGATCGGAAGCTACTATCGGACAATTCTGGGTCACGAAGTAGCGCTGACTGCGCAGACGGACGCATCTGTGAAACTGGAGAGCAGGGCCCGCCTGCTTTTTGCCGGCATGAGTCCCAAGGGCGGCAACGCCGGCAATGATTCTACGGATTCCGTGTACCTGGTCCCAAGCGGTGACTTCCTGGCAGAAGCAAACAATGAGGGCGAAGCGCAGGAAGGCACTGAGCACAACCGGCTGGTATGCGGGTTGTCCGGCGTGGAGTATGTCATCCTTGATAAGGACAGTCAGGGGGACGCTACTACAACCAGGGTGACGTTTGTTCCGGGTCAGCCGGCTTTTGCCAAGGGTTTTTTGCCGGATGATCCCGATAAAGAGACCGGCACGGAACTCACCGACAAGGTGACCACATCATGGGTACGCCTCAGGAGTGAAACCCCGGACCGGCAATCCCGACTCGCCGTCTACTGTGCCCAGCCCGGGGATTGTGTGCTTTACCGGCACAGCGACCAGAATCCCGAAGGGAATGCACCCGATCCGAAATCCATTGTCGATAACTCCCTCACTTATATGGAAGTTCCCTCGCTTTATCTACCGGCGCCGGATGCCGTCGCGGACACTGGTACCGGGTCCTGCTTTCCCATGCTGCCCTACAGCCATGTACAAGGTGATCCGGGAGTGATCAGGCGACTGGAGGCGGCTCTCATCAGCCCGACCCGGAAGAAACGCATTGACCATATCGTTGGGGATCCAAAAGGGCTCGGTCCCCCGTCCGCGGCCGATGCCCCGGCGGACGACGATCTTCCAAGTAACGGTATGACGCCGCAGGGTTTTCTGGCAACGTATACGTCCGACTTTGAGACTCTTTCCTCGGTTTTGATGGCCACGACCGATCCATGTGGCGAGAGCAAGCAAAACAGTGAGGTGCTGCTTCAAAATATTCAGCGAAACACGCCGCTGTGGAAGGCCCTCCTGAGCAACCAGTTGTTCCTCGTGGCCACAGACAAGGACAAACTGACCGATTACCTGAAGGGGCTCATCTGCATCGAGGACTGGCCGTTCCACCTGGATCCGGATACCTGGCGTAAGGATACCATTCTGATCGCCAAGTTCTTCAGCGATAAGACCCTGTACGACCTTGCCCAGGACTCCGGTTATTGGACACACGCGCAGGATTTCAACAAAGATGTCTCCGCTGCGGAATCAACCCTCCAGCAAGCCATCCAGTACGCGATCAATCAGTGCTGTGGGATCAAACCCGGGTGCCAGGATCCTGGGGGGGCTGAGCAGGAATGCCTCAAGAAGAAGGAGTGTGAGGCTGCGCCGGATTTTGAGTACTTTGTCTACCAGGTGCTCTTGAATCCCCAATGGAACGGAATCCTTGCCTTCAATGTGAGTGTGCCTCTTGATGGCCTGCCCGATCATCTCAAGTGCCTTGCAGCAGGGATCGACGCGGACAAGTTCTTCGCGCACCATGTCGGCATCACCGCGAGCCCCGTTGATTACGACGAAAAGACGCACGAGTTCCACCAGAAGAAAAGCTCGGCCTTCGGCCTGATCTACTATGACGACCCCGAACTTCTGTACGACATGGGCTTCTATGCCTTCAAGGTCTTGACGCTCAAGGTGTTGTTTCAGAATACCGCGATAAGCAGTTTCGCCAGCCGTGTGGATCTTCTGCTAAACCACTTGTTCGGAGAGACGGTGGACCTGAAAGACGTTAAGAGCAATAACCTGATTTTCGACGGAGTCTACCAGGATCATGGCGGCAAACCCTCGTATGTTTTCACGAACCAGGCGAAAAACGTCTTCGAGGCGCCGGACAGTCAGGTGATCAAAAGCGTGATCCTGGACAAGGGACACTTTGTCACGGTAGTGCCGACATCCGACAACGACAAGAACACGATCAAGTCGAAGTTCATCTTCTGGGGGGGCATTGATTTTCGGACGCTCAAGGGCTTCGACGCCTTCTCCTTTGGTTCGGACGCGGGTACTGATGGACGGCTGGCACTCTCCAACCTTGCGATTGAGATGGACTATGACACAAAGTCGCGTGCACAGACCTTCTACTTTGACCCCACCCACTTGGGTCTCGATATTGACCGTAGCAAGGCGCGCCCAACCAGCCTTTACAGCCATTTTCCGCTCAAGCTCACCGGTTTCCTCGCCGTGAGCTCGGGTGGGATGCCCACGGATATGGGCTTCATGTCCGTGACAAGCCCGTTGACACAAGGCGTTCCAACGTATCCCTGGTACGGTCTGACGTTTGAGCTGGAGTTGGGAAGCCTCGGGGCCCTGGCGGAAAAGGCCGGGTTCACGGCCAACCTGATCATGGCCTGGAGCCCCGTCGGCGGGGAAGACTATAACGTCTTCCTTGGATTGAAGCTCCCCGGTTCGAGCGGCAACAAGAAGGAGATCAGCCTGGAAGGGCTGCTAAAGATAAAGATCAAGAGCATCGAATTCGTCGCGGTTCCCGACACGGAGAGCGGCGCCATCAGCTACATGTTGCGGCTCCAGACCATCAGTCTCGGGTTCCTGAGCCTCAGCTTCCCGCCCAGCGGTCGAACCGACTTCCTGCTCTTCGGAGACCCCGACGCCACGGGCGACAACAAGACCCTCGGCTGGTACGCGGTCTACGATAAGGGCGCCAAAGAGAAGCCGAAGAAACCCATACCCATTCCAGGGTTTAACGACAGCGCAACCCGGCTGCTCGCAGAAGGAGGGGACTGATGCCTGTAAGGATCATGACCTGGAATATCCAGAATTTCACTTTGAACAAGTTTGCCACCACCAGAGACGACCCTGGTACCCTGCAAGGTCAACATATCGTGACAACCATTGCAAGGGTGAATCCGGATATCCTGGTTCTTCTTGAAGTCAGTACCTCAACGGCCAAGTGGCATGCAGACCGGGGAGAGCTCATAACAGGCCCGGGAAAGAACGGCGTCCTCCTTCTACATGACATACTACGTAAGAAGGACCCGAAAAGTGATTGGAGGCTCGTTCCCCCTCTTATGGGCGGCGCCACCCGCACCGGTTACAAAGAAGGCGTAGCCGTATGGTTCAAGAACTCCAAGATGGATTTCGCCGGTCCCATGTGTGTTAGCAATGTGCATCAGAACCCGTGGAAAAAGACCGGTAAGATAATCACGCAGGCCTGCAACACCATGCCGAGACAAAATGGAGAAAAAGTGGAATGGGCTTTCGATTGGCAAGACTGTTTGCCCAAGACGCAGCCAGTGGGTGGTCTTCTCGGTTACCAGCAAAACCAATTGGGGGCGATGTCAGCATTCTACCACAATCCAGACGACGAGAAAAAATTCTTGGGGTTCCCAGATACTGTAAATCGCGCACCTTACTTAACGAGGTTTCGGGTGCACGATGGCACGAGTCAATGCAAAAGAACCATTTCGCTTTTCTCTATTCACACATCACCTGGGAAATCCTCCGTCCCGGGAGCCTTGAAGGCGATCGCTAAGTGGATAAACGGATATATACCTACACTTGCCAGAAATGAGGCCCTGGTGATTGGCGGGGATTTCAATGCGAATCGTCGTGATTCAACTCAAAGATTATGGTATAGGCCTATATTTCAACTCACCTTTAATGGCGGAAATCAGAGCTTCAGGTGGGCTACTCAAGCTGATCCGACATTACTGAAAAAAGTTAAGTCCGCTACACCCTTCGGGATGACCCCGTATCGAGATTACATCTCGACAGGATGGCTGATCGGGCAACAACGCTACAATCCCAAAGGAAGCTTGGAGGCCATTGACGCAATGGTTGTCGCGTATGGCGCCAACCCGCCACAAAACCCGACGGGGGGTGCTGTCAACCGCGTTGCGGGCCTCCCGAACTGGGCAGGGATAGACATGTGGTTGCCGATACCAGAGCTTCTAGACGACTCGGAAGTTAGGCGGATATTTGGTCTTACCAAAGAAGAATCAGCCAAGAGGATTACTGAGGCTTTTCAAACGCTTGTGTACTTCGGAAGAATTCGGGGGGCTAGCGATCACTTTGCAGTCTACGCAGACGTCTGAGAAGAGGCCAATGCAGCGTAACAAGAGGAAGTAGCTATGACAAAGCACTTTGACAATCTTAAGGAGTTGGCCGGCTATTTCAAAGAACAGAGCCGGGAATCGAAGATGATCGTGCTGGACGATACGATCCTTTCGCATCGTGTCATCAGCGATATGGACAAGCGCCTTGGCTGTAAGAGTTTCAGCCTCCTGGTTGATCCGGACAAGATCCCGCCCGATCCGACGACTGAATTGACTTTCCCCGCGACGACACCGGACACGATTGAGAAAACGTTTCTTTATCTGCTGAAAAAGTCCCTTAAGACCTCCTTCCAGTTAGAGAAAGCCGGCGACAGCAATGAAGTGTGCTGTGTCATCGACCTGGAACTGGGCTCTTGGAGTTTCGGAGACAGCTTTCTTCAGTTCTTTGCTCTTTCTATCAATGACCTCAAAGACTTGCTGTCAGACCAGCATCTGACCTATTCCACCCATGCGGACGTCCCCGATCCTCTCAGATATAAGGGAACACTGGAATTGTCGGACAAATCGGGGAATCCGCTCGCAGACGTGCTGCATTTGCTGAAATTGAAGCCGATTGACGTGGCCTTGGCCGGTGAGATCGGCTCCACAGCGGACGGGCCTACACTCGACCTGAAAGCGCAGCTTGCTGAACCGAAAGAGATCAACCTGGGAAAGCTGATTACCATCAGATCCCCGTTCGTAGGAGTGCGCGGGACATACGTACCCATGGTGGATGACGGGCAAGACCGTGAAGAAGGGGCCCAGGTGAAACGTTTGATGTACGTGGGCAATTACGTCGGAGCGGGCATCGAATTCGGGCCGTCGGGAAAGAAGTTATCCCTTCAATTGGAGGCAGCCATCCATCCCGGGCTGGGCACTGTCTCTCTACACGTGGGTCCCGATCCAACCGATCCGGGTGCGAACGCGAGCATCAAGGATTTGGTAGTGCTTGTCGGTGATGCGGTAGCCGATTTTTCCGGTCTTTTCAAGGGCGTGGAGATCGCGGAACAATTCCTGGACAAGTGTCTGCCCGAGGTCGTGTTCAAGTCATTCGATACGAGCTTCTTTCTCAAGAGCCGGTCCATCGGCTTCATCTCTGTCACTGTCGGGTCAAAGATAGATCCCAATACCGGGAAGCCCATCCAGTGGAGCATATTCGGCGGAACCCTGAAGATGGATTTTGATCTCCAATGGGCGATCTCCAATCCGTTGGGTTCCAACAGGCATATGTGGGCGCATTTGACCGCTAATCTCGTCGTTTCCAAACTGCCGTTCAAGCTTTCAGTGGACATCCCCTCAATGTGCATTTCCGGAGAATACGCCGGCGGCCCCCTATCCCTTAATCTCACGGATGCCGTTGAGAAACTGACCGGCCACAGCATCACCCTACCGGAAGATCTTGCCCATCTGACGCTTACGGAGTTGGGCTTTTCCGCTGATCCCCAGGGGAAGGTCTACGCCTTTCACCTCGGCGGCGCAGCGGACCTTAACCTATTCGGTACTCGCATTCTTTCCATCACGGACGGCCAGGTAGATGTGGAGCTCAAGTACAAAGGAAATGGTGACGAGATAATAGAGGTCAATCAGGCAGCCGGTACGGACATGACGCTCAAAATGCGCGGGATCATAGGTCTCCTTGGTCTCGATTTATCGGTCAATGCTACGGTGAGTACAGGTCCGGACACGGACTCCGAATTCGAGGCACACCTGGTGAACCAGACGGTGGGCAGCCTGATCACCTACCTTGGGCGATTGGTGGACCCCTATTTCGACCTGACTTTTCCGACTCCGTGGAACGCGCTGCTCGACATCAAGCTCGACGCCTTGACGCTGAAGATGAACGTGACAAAGGGTATCGTTTGCGTGACCTACGATCCGGATATCAAGTTTGCATTTATCGATATCAGCAAGATCGGGCTGATCTACCAGAAGGCCAAAACCGATCCCAAGACCAAGGTGACTACGCCCTCTTCAACCCAGGTTTCATTGGCCTGTTCATTCTTCGGGCAACACTATGGTGACGACAAGCCCATGTCGTGGGACCCCATGAAGGATCCTCCGCCTGCAACCCCGGGGGCGGACGCAGTGTTTGACCTCAATTACCTGGGGCTGGGTCAACATGTTACTGCGGAAACCGGTGACCTGGAGACCATGACCGAAATCATCACAGCCATGCAAAAGGCGATGGTTCCCGTGGACTCTGGGACTGCAAACCCTGCCAAGCTGCCGGGAATTCGCTTTGATGCAAATAGTCACTGGTTGATTGCCACACGCTTATCCGTGTACGTTGCGGAAATCATCGCGATCTTCAATGATCCGGACTTGTACGGCCTTCACATAAGTTGTTCGTCGGCGGCCGGCTCGCTTGCAGGACTGGAATTTGAAATCCTTTACAAGAAAGTTACCCCCACCATAGGCTTGTATCACCTGGAATTGACTCTCCCCGATTCCATGCGCCACCTTCAATTCGGCGAGGTTGCCGTAACCTTGCCGGTCGTAGCATTGGACATATACACGAACGGGAATTTCCGTATTGATGTGGGCTTTCCAAAGGGACTCGATTTCTCGCGGTCATGCTCGGTGCAGGTATTCCCCTTCCTGGGATTCGGCGGATTCTACTTTGCCGTGCTATCGGGCGCCACCTCCCGCAAGGTTCCCATGATCAGCAACGGCAGCTTTGATCCAGTGATAGAGTTCGGGCTGGCTTTAAGCCTCGGAGTGGGCAAGACTATCGACAAGGGGCCGCTGCACGCGGGACTGTACGTCACGGTGATTGGGATTATGGAAGGAGTGCTGGGGTTCTTTCACAAAGAGTCCCACGCCTCCACGGACGAGATCTATTACCACGTGAAGGGCACAGTGGCCATCATCGGGAAGGTGTACGGCAAAGTCGACTTCAAGGTCATCACGGTCGAGGTCTCGATAACAGCTTATGCGTCCGCCACGCTGCTGGTGGAATCGCACCAGCCGATACATATCAGTATCAGGGCCGGAGTCTCGGTAAAAGCCAAGGTGAAGGTCCTGTTTGTGACGATACATTTCAGCTTCCATATGACGGTGAAGGCGAGTTTTACCATCGGTTCGGCCACGCCGACCCCGTGGCACGTCATCGAAGAGGGTCGATCAAAGGGGCAGGCCAGGCTCAGTCAACAGCCCGCTATTCGCCCCATCCAGCGCGGCCTGATGCCGGCGTCTTCGGATACGCTGCCGCATGCCGCGTCGGTACGCTGCCTTGTGAACAGCCCGCGGCGTCTTGCGTCGTTGCAGGCAACCTTCGAGGCTGCCGCGAAAGAGGACGATCAAATACCGCTGACGGTTGTCATGTACCCGGCATTCACCCAGTCGGCCGAGGCGCATCTTGCCGGCGGCGAGCCCGCGACGGATACGGCGGATAACGTCTCGTCTCAGATCGTCCTGCTTCCCTTCATCGAAAACGCCATCCCTCCGGACGGGAAGAAACCGTCCGGCGAAGCCGAGGCCGTGCAGGACGCGGCTGAGAAGCCTCTTGTGCAGCTCGTATCGCACCTGTTGGCCTGGGTCATCAAGACCCACCTTGCCGGCTCTCTCATAGACTCTCCGGTGGTCACCGCGGCCGACCTGCGAAGTATCTACGCTGATTTGACAAGTGACGATATCGAGCAGACGGGATGCACGTACGAAAAGCTGACCGAATTCCTCAATCAGAATTTCAAGCTTCATCTTGAGCCCCGGCTGACCAAAGATCAGAAGCAGGTGAGCGCCACCATATTCCCGATCCTGCCGGCCCTGACCATGACTGCCCAGGGCGAGACGCCGGTGGATTTCAGTACGTATACCATGGTCGATGAGGAGTACGAAGAAAAGATCGATGCCTATCTCAGACAGTTGATGGTGGAGTACGAAACCAGTGCCGAGAAGGACTATGACAAAAAGAAAAAGGATAATAACGGAGACAAGACACTTCACTCCGATAGTACTGATGACAGGCCGGCCGCGGCTGCCGCTGACGAGAAGGAGCGGTCCATGGCCACGGTCATCTTCCAGGACTACTTCGTAATGATGGCCCGCATGGCCGTCCAGGGCGCCATCGACCTCCTCGAGGAATACCCCTACACCGTCGGGACGGAACCCTCGCCAAGCCTGGACGAGATTGCGAATCAGTACTCCACGTCCGAGACCGAGCACAAGACCGGTAAAGACGAGACGCTCGAGTCTATTGCCACTCAATGTGGGGTACCGATTTCTGCCATTAAGAAGGCAAATCCTTCTGTTGCGGACAAATCGCCCACTGACCCATTGCCGGAAGGCATTGAGCTTGTCATCCCTATCGGAGCATTGACCGGATGGACCACGTCGGGAGGCGATACACTGGAGAGCCTTTCTCACCGCTTCCAGGTGGATGTGGGGACAATCAAGGAGCTTAACCCGGACCTCTCAGACATCGAGCCGGACGAGACCATCCGTCCCGGTACGCGCCTGCTGCTGCCGGTCAAAGTAACCCCTGAGAGCATCGTCCTTGCCAACCAGGATAGGACGGACATCCTCAACGTGAAGAAGACAGACCCAAAGATAAAGATGTGGCTCACGGGAGTCACGTACCAGACGGGGCCAGGCGACACCCTCAAGACGGTTGCAGACAAATTTGTGACAGGTGAAGCCGGTTTTCTGAAGATTCTGCTGGCAACCAACCAGGACAAGCCCGTCCTACAGACGGGAACCGTGCTGACCTTCGATCAGGACAAGGCCGGCCTGACGTACACCACTCATGAGCACGATACCAGCGAGTCGGTTGCCTCCTTCTACCTGGTGCGAGCGAACGGTCCTGACCTGTTTAACCTCATCGAAAACCTGGCCGAGGTCGTAACGACTATCTTGGGCTTGAATCCCCCGCCTGCCGACCCGACCAAGAAGATGGGACCTGATACTCCCATCAGACCCGAAACCAGCCTGACGTTTACACTACCCTCCGGCGAAACAGTCAACTACGTCACCAACCCATGGGATACTCCGCGAATGATTGCCGCGTATTTCCTGTCCCCCGGGTCGGATGTCTTGATAACAAGGGAATTCGCGTACGCCCTGATAGACTTGAACAATTTGGGCGATATCGATCCCACCAAAGAGATCAAACCCGGAACAAAGCTCAAGATCCCGACCTTTTCCTATAGGGTCAATTCCGGCGACAGCCTCGGTCGCATCAATGACTTGTTCGGTGTCGACCTCGAGCTGTTTGTCGGCATTTCTGATCTGCTCGCCGTGCTCTCGGTTCTAGATGTTCCACGCTTCAGTCATGCCATCAGCGCCGGCGATTCTTTGAAGAGTATCGCGGCGAGCTACAATTTGAGCTTGGAGGACCTGACGGCCGGCATCTGGTCCCAGGAAGGCCTTTTCGCTAAGAATGCGGACATCACTATTCCACGCGTTCCGACGCGGCATACAACGGACCTGATCGACGATCTTGTGGCGCACAACAAGTTCGACGATACCGCGGCCATGGTATCGCGCTTCCTGTTGCACGGACTGCGCCTGCCCGTCAATACGCCGAACCTCGCTGCACTCACGGCAGCGGATATGAACAGTGCCGAGACCAGCGCGGCAACCGCGACAGGTCCACTCTACGAGCTGATCGGCCAGCAGTTCGCTCCCCCGGCCTCGCCGGCGGAAGGCTATGAAATCGACTTGAGCAACACCGGCGGCCTCGATGGGCTTTACTTTTTCATGGACGGGTACTATGCCGGGAAAGGGACCACGCTTGATGACCTGGCCCAGCGCTTTGTGTCGGAGAAGCAAGAGGAAGAGTTCAAAAAGAAGATTAAGGGGGACAACCCCGGCGCAGAGTTCCCACTCAAGGAAGCGACATGGTTGAAGTTCCCGTCTGATATGCCGCTCACAACAATGGCTCTCAACCTTACCAGCAGTGAAGTAGATCAGATACACAGCCTTGAGAAAGCTACGTTCACTCCCGACATAAAAAGGCTCCAACGACTGCCGTTGTTCCGCGATACCCCCTTTCGCTGGTCACTTCAGAAGAGGATCGGCTGGCAGGCTGCGGTACTGCCCAAAGGGACATTCCCGGCTGATTCGGCTCAACACGTAACAGCGCCGACGATCTGGCCTTTCCAGGATAATCTGAAACGAAAGATTGACGCGCTGCCCGATGGGACAAAGCTTTTTGAGCTGTACGAGTTGATGGTAGGAACCCAGGAAGACAGCTCATCCAAGCTGGTCGCGGATCAATGCCACTGTTACGTGTGGGGTACGCTGGTCGACTTCAAGGTGCAGACAATCGCGTCTGCAGACGAGTCCGGCGCCATGCCGAACAGCTACAATCTGGTCGGCACTGACGACGTTGGTCGTGATACGCTCCAGAAGGTGTGGGCCTACCTCCACGGTCAAAGCAACGCAGAAGTGACTCTGCAATTGCTCTACACACCCTCTTCGGTGAGCGCGGATACAAGCGGGCTGCTCTCGGACAAGATCGATCAATCCGAAGTCTTCATACTGAGGACCAACCTTTCAACCCTGAGCGAGAGCGGGAGGGCCATGCTGCGTGCCCGGAACCGCGGCGCCGAGCCCGGCGCCTCCGGCGGCGAATACGATGCCAAGATCTCGGATCCAATCAACTTCCTCAAGCTCTTGTGGGAGTGCAGCGTTGTCCACGGCCGCGGCTATTACCTCAACTACGTGACAGCCGACAAGAAAGGGCTGCCCGCACACCTCTTCGCGCAGGAGAGCGAGGCCGCACTGTCGTTGCTCATTCTTGTCAAGGATGCCAAGTCCCAGACAAAACATCCGCCGATCGGCAAATTCCACAACTGCGCTGTCGTCGGTCAGAACATCGATAGCAGCGCATCGTCCATCTTCGTTCAGCCGATTTTACATATTGTCGTTGAAGGCGATTCCCTCAAGAAAGTTGCGGACGACCTCAACAAGGAATACAGCCTGTCCCTGACCGCGGTCGCGCTGGCTGAATCCAATGAGGATCTGAAGAGCTTGCTGCATGCAGGCGCCCTACTTGACGTAGGGGGAGCCTCGCCCTACACGATCGCCTACGGAGATACACTTGCCGGCGTGGCTGCCGCCCATGACATGAGTGTGGAAAAGCTGGTCAATACAGGAGCCAACGCCACCGCCGCGATCCTTGAACCGGGGGCCTTGATACAGATCCGCCCGGGACAGCTTCGCCAGACCTCTACCGTTCCGCCCGGAAATGTGGGCTACCAACTTCTCAGGCCCGATCCTGATCCCGACGATACCTCCGCGTTGAAAATGGATCCGGCCCAGTATCTCAACACCCTGTTCCAGCTTTTGGGCTCTCGCATAGGTCAGAACGAGACATTCGTCTCCAGCGCGGAAAGTCTGCCCGCCGGACCGGTCGATAGCGATCACGACGGCACTGACGGGCTAAAGACGGTGGCAATAAGGAACAATGGCGCCGGTGACCCGACATGGTGCTATGAGAAAGTGCTCCCCATCTACCGGTATGTAAACGACGAGCTTGGATCGGACATTTTTTCCCCGGATCCCAATGCTGCGTTGCCTCCCGCGGTGAGCAACCCCTATCGAGGTATTCGGGAGCCTTCATCGGGTAAGGGTGATGATCTGCGCGTCCGTTTGGGCTTCGACTTTCACGACGTGTACGGCAACCGGACCGTGCCGAAAAAAGAAGTCGAACCGCTGGATATTCCCGTGGGCTACTCTGACGACCTTATCGGAATCCGCGCCTGGCCGAGTGTGTCAGCCGCATATACAGTGCGGGCCGGAAAGGAGGAACCGGAGGTTCAAATGGACCTGAGCTTCCATATCGGCCGGTATGTTCCCGGTAATGAGACTCCTTATGATAACGCTCTCAAGAATTCGTTTGCAGACCGGGTGAAATATGCTGAGATCCTCTACCAGATCTGGCAGCCCGATCTGATTTTCCGTTTGAGGACCTCTCTCGATCAGTCCAAGGACGGCGGCCAATCCACGGATGACGGGTACGCCCCCGATACTGTCACTCCCCCTCGGAAGCCCTATACGCTTACGTACGAGCAGAAGTTGAAGATGGCCGGTCTTGCCGGATCCATATATGCTTTCCTGACAGCGGCCCGGAATGTGAATGCCTATCAGCGCCTGCTTCAAAAGGGAGACACGCCGGCCAAGATCGCACAGGATTATGTCACGACCGTACAGGCACTGTTCAAGGCAAACGCGGACGAGCATGTGACGGACTTCATTGACCCTGAAGCCGAGCTGTCAATTCCCACCTTCTATACCATCAAGAGCGGCGATACCATCGACAGTATTGCCGGTCAGGTCAGCAAGGACCAATTGCTGGAATTGAACCTCGACGTCCGCTTGAACGCAGGCTTGGATATCCAAACGCCCGCCAGGACCTACCCACTCCAGGAAAACGATACGTTGAGAGGAATTGCCTCGACTGTGCACGCCGATGCCCCGGCAGTTGCAGAGGCCAATGGCAACCATCCACTCACCGAAGGCACGTTGCTGACCATGGATGGCGTGACGTTGAAGGTTTCGGCCGGCGACACGCTACTGACGATGGTGAAGAAGTTCAGTAGGCATGACAAACCGCAGGTATTTACCACCGTTGCCGATCTCGGCGCGGCCAATCAGAATACCCCCAACTTGTTCGACAAGTCGGCAAAATCCCACCTGACCATCACGGACTATGTTATTCAGAAGGGCGATACTCTCAACTCCATGAAGGCTGACCACGGATTTGATCCCTCCTATGTCATCAATAACAAAGAGAACGCAGATCTTATCAATCTGTTCGCTACGGGTACGGAACTGCAGAATGGGATCGATCAGTACACCGTCCAGTCGGGAGATACGCTCAATAGTGTGACACAGCATCATAAGGTCTCGTTTGACAAGCTCGCCGCGCAGAACAGGGACCTGGCACTCAAAGACGGGGCGCAACTCTATATTCCTCATACCGTATCGCTCGATAACGAAGCAAAGGCGTTCCCCGCCTCTACGTACATGGTGGGGGATGATGAGACGTTAGCGGAGATAGCGGGGAAATACCTCGATCCGGACTCAGGCAAACCCTTCACTGCTGTTGGTGTGGCAGAGAACAACCGCCATACCCCGTATCTCTTTAAGCCGGGCGTAGATATCGAAGTCGCCGGCAAGAGGGTGACCGTGCTTGAGACGGACACGTTCTCAACGCTCTACAAAAGACTTCAGAATGAAGGCTACAAGGGAACGTTCGATGAATTCGTGAACGCCGTCGAAAATGGAAAAGGTATCCTCCAGAGTTGCGCCCTGTTTGCGTGCCCTCCCATTCACACGGGGAAAGACTACTCCCTCGATGACCTGGAGAAGACCTTCGGCGTTACCGGTCTCGCACTCGTACAAGCAAACCGCAGCCTGCACGGGTTGGTCAGAAGCGGTTGCGAACTCAGCTACGGGAAGGACCCGCTTACCACAATTACCACAAAAGAGAATGATACGCTTATCACCATAATAAACCGATTCGCGGAGAAGGGCGTCACGGTAACCCTTGAGGACATCGCTACAGCGTTTCACACGGAGAAGCTTTTCGTTGACAATGCAATGATGTTGCCGGGGCCTCTAGTGGACGGCCCGACCGTGCCGATCACCGACACGCCGGTCAATCCCGATCAGATCTTTCCTGTGACGGTCGAGATCGAGGCGGCCCGTAGGCTCGACCTGATAGACCCGGATTTTCACGACACCCGGACCGTTTACCTGGCTCAGACAGCTATTGCCCCTCAGACCGATCCCGGTCAGGAAAGCAAGGGTCAGGGACGCAGGCTCCATGAGTATGCAAAAGCCTTTGAGCAGACCTTCGGTGGGCTCATAAAAGTTGCCACCGGCAAGCACACGGAATCGGATGAAAATGCCGAGGAAAAACAAATCTGGGCTGTTGATTTCCGGCCCGGGGCTCTCTCTTTTGACATCGCAGGAAACAGTACGCCGGACGATTATGATAACAATCCGGACGCACGGTATTTTGCCCTCGCGCCGCTCTCCAATAAGCTGGTGGCACAAGCTGTTGAGATCGCTCCCTACGAATCGGGCAAAGGGTTGGAGCCGTCCAAGACCGAGACACACAATCTTGCGGAAGTTGACATGGATGTCTGGGCCCAAGAGTTCCTATCGGCTGTTGATATGTTTCTGTCGCCGGAATATGCGGTGCCTCTGTACAATCTACCGGCCGATGGGACCGCAGGAGCCGCCACGGACGGGGCCTCCTGTTATCGCAGTGCAGTGGAAAACAAGGGTGAGCTTGCCCAGTGGATCACAAAGGGCTTGAAGGCGATCTTCAAAGATCAGACGGGAGGTGATCTGACAGAAGCGCAGGCAGCGCTTGAGCAACGATTGCTTGTCAGCCTGGCCAATTCCTACGAGATCGACACGGTCGTCCAGATTCCGGTAAATACCTCCTCTTCCGATCCGGACATTAAGACCGCGGCCCGTCTCTCCGGCAAACCGGTCGTCATCACAAACGGAGCAGCCGGCGAAAGTGACACCCAGGCAGTCCCTTACAGCCTGTCTACGGCAAAGGTGCCGCTGGTCGGTAGTAAGAACTCCGGGTCAAGCCAGGGCCTATCGTACCTGACCTTCCTCGTGGACGCCAAGACGAAGACCGCGGCAAGAGATCTGAAGCTGAACCTACGTTATGCCATCAATGAAACGGAACACAATATTCGCGGAATGGACGACATCTCCGACTATCAGGCCTCATCATGGCTGACCTTCATTCTTCCCATAGGGGGCAAAGCGGACACCGGCTTGGTGGACGAGCCCCTACTGGAGAAATCGCTGGCAGATCGGGCAGTAATCGGCCGGATTGACATTCCTATACCGTTGCGTGCCTATCCAGCGCCGCCCTCATTGGTGGCTCAATCCGGAACGGGAGTCGAGGTGGACGACACGGATCCTCTGCCGCAAATCATCAAGCAGCTCAAATCCTGGGCCTATTCCTACACATTTGACCACGAGAGCATCAGCCAGGACACGACATATCTCAAGGTTGTTTTCAGAGGAAGTTCTACCAGCGGTATGTCCGCCGCTGCGCCGACAGAGTATAATCGGCAACTGTTCGCTGCACTCGCTCAGTTTATCTCCGCGTATCCGGCAATCAAGGACGACCTTGCATTGTTGCCCGATCTGGTTGCCGGAGAGAAGAACCCGGTTGTCCTGACGGCAGCCAGGACCTTGGCCGACCTTGTGGACAAAGTAAGCGACGCGTGGAAAACAGCCGACGAATCGCCTGCAGAAGCGCCGTTGCAGGAGAAACAGGTAATCTACGAATACCGCGCAGAGGTGGAGGAGCAGGATCACGTCAAGAAACTGCATCTCCAGGGAGTTTCTACAACAGAGGCATCGTATGCTTGGCCGGGCATTTATGCGCTCGTATGGGAGGAAGATGGGGACCAAGGTGAATTCAAAGAGTATAAGCTTGAACGGATTTCGACGCAGGCCGGTACTACCGAAGCCGTTTACGCCTACCCTCCGGAAATCGAGTCAATACCGATATCTCGTTACCGGTACAGCTTCGGGTCGCTCAACATTACGGAATTGCAATCAGGGGAAGGCAGCGTTCAAATCAAGCGTAATGAGAATCTGGGAGAAGGCCGGGGCAAGCTGGTTGTTGAAGATTTCATCTATCAAACGCCCTATGTTGCATACTCCAATCCCTTCAAGCCGTTGCTGGTCCATATGGAAGACGTAAATATTCGAGAGGCCGGGGAGGAACTCAAGAAGGCCCTTGAAAACCTTTTCAAATACCTTTTCTTCGAAAACGGATCCCCCCAGGGTGGATCCATCAACACTAAGATAGCCGGCGGTTACGGTTTCGATCCGGCAGGATCATCTGCCGGTGCAGCGCTGAGCGACGAATCAGCTAACCTCAAGACACTCCTGCCGGTACGGCTGATTCCGCGTTTTGACTTCCAGCTTACGCCTGAGTGGAGCAACGATTTTGCCGACGAATTAGCATCCGTCCTGACGCATTGGCAGGCTGTGGCCAAGCCCGCAAGCAACAATGGTCGCTTCTACTTCGACCTATGCCTCTACGCGGGAGCAGCGGAAACCGTCGATCAGCCAATGCTGGAAATCCGCAGTCTATATTTTCCTGTTAAGGATCAAGGGGTGTAGCGACTTTCACAGTAAGATAATTGCAAGACCTCAGGATAGTGAACTGTAAGCGTTCACAGCTGGAAGAATAGAAACCGCCAGGACAGCAAGGCATATGGTAATTGCCATTTTCCAAGATCATTTGAGAACTTCTTTCATTCTTTCAAACCATAGGAGGCTGTCGCAAAACCGCTTACATTGCTCGATCGGTTCAACGATGGGTGGCCCGGACGGTGCCAGGCGCACGGCCAACTATAGTGATGCGCATTGATATTCGGTGTTAAGATCACCCTCCCACTACCCCCATATGCGTTAACTTAGGATGGTTGGCTTGAATATTCCGGAGGAATATTTGATAGTAGCCCGGCGATTCATCGCCGGGTATGAGCGTCATTAGCACGGATCTAGTCCCGGAGGGACGGCTGAATTCAGACAAGCAAGGAAGGAATCTCAGTCGTCCCTCCGGGACTCATGGGGTCCTTGTATTTCCACGAGAAACCGGCAATAAATTGCCGGCCTACTATCTCAGCGTCCCTCCGGGACACATTGGAATTCAGTCATAAGTTAACGCCTATGCCCCTGGCGGGAGAGGGTTAGGGTGAGGGGGAACTTCCAATGAAAATTCATTCGCGCAGACCTGAGCGCGGAAGACTATAATAGGTTGCACCATTTACTGATGGGCCTTGGGACGCATTGACATGGAAAAGGAGCAGACCAGCAGCGTATTCAAAGGGATGGATCCAAAAGACGGATTCCACGAAATAGATCAGGATATGCTTGGGCCTTTTGTATGGTCCGAAAAGCGGTTCGATCTCAAGAAGACCTGTGGTATTCCGACAAAACTATAGAGAAACCGTAACCGTTCACCGTGAACCGTACAAGCTCCCGGAATTGCGTATGGGGGAGGTTTGGAGGGGGAGATGAGTCGCCCCCTCCATTCTCACCGGGCGCAGAACCGCTTCAAGCCCGGTGAACCATTACGAGAAACCACCCCCTTCAGCGGCCCGGAGTCGAAAACCACCCTTTTCGCGCGGAACTTTTGGCAAACGCTATACATCCTTGACTTTGCGTGTCGGCTGCTATTAAATACTATCAGCTCGCGACGGGAGTTCCCAAGGGCTAACTTGACCTTGTTCGTCCCTTCGAGCATCCAGACTAGTGACGCGAGACTCTGCAACCCGGACTCATATTCCCAGGGCCGTGCCTGGGACACTGCAAATGTGTATGCGGACCGAAACAGATGAACCGATTCCAAACTCAAGCCATATTCCGCAATGTCATCCCCGTTGGGGGCTTCCACGAAGTTGAGAGAGACATTTGGGGCCCCTTTGTATGGTCGGAGAAACGTTTCCATATCCGCCTGAAGAATGACGTCGGGCATCTCGTAGCAAAGCTCTGCTACTACGGAAATGGTGAGACGCTGGCAATTCGCGCGAATGGAGGGGGCAAGACCGAAGTCACGCTTACTAGGGGATGGAGCACGTACCCTATCGATATATCAGGTATGGAGGGAGAGGAATTAGAGTTTGATATCAGCCGGTTGATTGATATTCCAGAAGACTCGCGGGAACTCGGACTTATGATCAGGTGGATCAGACCTGTTGAGAACGGTTTGTCCTGTGATTCCATGATCCAAGTTCTCCGGAACAAGTCCCTGAACGAGGAGGAATTCGCACAGGGCCGGATTGTGCTGGATTCCTTTCCCACGAAGCTGAGAATCAACACAGCGACAAAGTGTACAATGGACCCCTGTTGCGCATACTGCGATTGGGACAGAACTAAGTCCGATGAGCAACAGTCGGATTTCGAGTTCGACCTGACGAAACTGGGCGAGTTGGGAAGGTTCTACACCCTCGCGGACGAGATTGTGGATAACAGCTATGGGGAACCTCTATTTTATCCACATTTCAGTGAGTTCATCCACGAATTCGACAGATCACTCAAGAGCTTTGAAGTAGGCACTAATGGATTGCTCCTGAGTTCGGGAAATCGAAAGAAGCTTCTGGGAAAAGAAGTGGTGCTCTACGTTTCAGCGGACGCTTCCACCGCGGAAGGGTTCAACAGATACAGGAAGGCCGATTTCCATAAGCTTATCAACTACCTGCGCGACCTCTGTCGGGAAAGAAAAGACCATAATGAGTTGCCCAAGGTGATAATGTCGTATGTTGCTATGAAATCCAATATTGATGACCTGGGTCCGTTCATGGATCTGATGAAGGACGTCGGGGTCGACGGCACAAAGGTGATCTACCTCGATCCGGACCCGTATCTGCAGCAGAGAACCGTGGACAGAGACGGATTCTCATTCGACTACAACGCGGAGCTGCTGAATTGGTCGGAACTGGAGGACCTTGGGCTTCAGGTGAAGGAGCTTGCGCGCGAAAAGGGAACAACAGTGATAACCCGAATGGATTTCGGTGCGGAAGAAGCCGCGTGCGATGGCCCTATCTGCAGTGATCCGTGGAAGAACATCCACGTGTTGGACAGAGGGGTGGTTGTGTGCCTCTTCTCCCGGACCAATCCGCTGGCTCGGTGGTCCGAGAGGCGCGGCCGGTCTTTGGAACGGTTCCTGAGAGACGTGTGGAACGATGAGCGGTACCAAGGGCTTCGAGCGGATCTGGCGCAAGGCCGACTACCCGAGCTGTGCAGGAAATCGTTGAGCTGTCCTCTCGTGAGAAAGAGGCTGCAGGGCTCCGGAAACCGCACCCCCACTCCGTGACCAGAGCCGGGAAGTCCATCCGAAACACCGGCCTTTTCACTGAATTATGAAGGAATCGCAAAACCTTATAGTCCGTTACTTAGAATCGGCCGACCCCGATGAATCAGCCGGCGAGATAGTCGTGGACCACAACCTATGGCCCGGGAGGTTCGCATACATCGACGCTGTCTACCGGCTCCGTTCGGACTCTCCGGGCCGCATTTCGTTTCGGTGTGGGCAATTCCTTCACACTGACCGGGTTCTTCCGGGGGGACGGCGGTGCTTGTCTTTGCGTGTTCCTGCGCCGGAGATCACCGTTCACGGCGCGATAACCTTTCACACGTCCGTGCCGTTGGATCTGGAGCGGACCGTGCTCAGGGAGGATTATTACGATTTCTTCGGGTTGAGATCCGGCCGGTGGTACGATCAGCCGGCTCGCGACCGGGATCAAGCCGCGGCGGCGGGAGGTGATTCACTAGCCTTGTGCGTGACGCTCTACATGGTATGGCAATGCGATTACCGCTGCCCGTACTGTTGGCAGGAAGTCCCATCCGGTCTCTATCGGAATAGAGTCTCCCGTGCCCTCCCCCCGGAAGCCTGGGCAGAGGCTCTCAATAGATTGGGCCCTGCCGAGATCCATGTCTCCGGTGGCGAACCCGCCCTGTACAAACGCTTGCCTCGATTGATCTCCTTGATGGATCGATCGGTCAGACTGAGCAGCCACACCAATTTCGGGCCTTCCTTCGATACGGAGATGTGGACCGCAGAAGTGGACCCGGGCCGAATGGATGAATTGTCGCTCAGCTTTCATCCCACTCAGGTGAGGATGGAGGAGTTCTTCGGAAAACTCTCAGAGTTAGTCGGTTTGGGTTGGAAGAACCTGTCGGTGGCCATGCCGCTCTTTCCCGCGAACCTGCCGTATTGCGAGGGAATGCTCCGCAGGTGCGCAGATCTGAACGTGCCCGCGAGATTCCAGCCCTATGTGCCGCCGACAGGACACCCTGTGCGGCGAGACCGGAGACTCGTTTCGGAGATGAAACGGTGGATCCGTCGGGCAGACCGGCTCAGCCGGGAGATGGCTTGGAATCGAACGGTACCGGATTTCTACGAGAGGGATCAGTACTGGGAACTCAGGGAAAACCGTGCGGGAGGTGCTGCCCAACCGAGCCCCTCAAGAGCCGTGACTGCCCGGAAGAGTCGTACGATGGGCCGGAATCCGGTCTTCTGCAATGCAGGCCGTCGGCGTCTGGTGGTCGAGGATACAGGTGATGTGTACACCTGCTCCAGCGCGGTGAACAGGAGTAAGCTCTTCGGGTCTTCCGCGTTGCCCCACTACGCTCGCGTGGGAAATATTTTCGACCGGGAATTTCAGCCCCTCACGAGGCCCGTACTCTGCTGGGAGTCGTTTAGATGCGGGGCAGACGACTTCCAGCATCTGGACTCCGCTTGGCTGCCGTTGTCCCATGCGGACCTGGATCTCCCACTGCCCGAGTAAGACCGGAACGGAGCCCGACACACACCCGGGACCCGTCGGCAGGATCCGAGAGGCCCGTTCCCATGGATCCCCATTATCTCTACGGACCTGTCGGAAGCCCGAAAGGATGCAACCAGGAGGAATGACCCAGTGTATGAACCGCGGCATTTGACCGATGACGACACGCTCTTTTTCATGCACATTCCCAAGACGGCCGGGACCGGCCTCAGGCACTTCATGATCGACCGGCTTCCCATGAAGGAATTGAACAGGGATCAGTGGGTATCCAAGACACTGACCGCTCTTATCGCATCAGGGCTTTCGCGGCCGCTTGACATCGATGCCCGGTTCGTCTGCGGACACTACCCGTTGAGTCTTGTCCGGCGGTTCAAGAGGAAGCCCCACGTCGTAACGTTTCTCCGAGAGCCGCTTTCCCGGACGTTGAGTCTGTTCTTTTACCTTCGGAGATCCGGGCGACTGCCTGCCGATCGAACCCTTGAAGATTTTCTGCGTCGGTCATCCCAGGCGACGGACCTTATGAATATTCAGACCAGGTGGCTGGCTGACTTCCACATGGACGGTGTTATTGAACGTTTCTCCAAGCAGACGGAGCTGGTCGACGCCGGCGATGACCTTGCCCTTCATCTCGATAGGTCCCTGGAGAGGTACAGCGATACGCTTATCCTGGATCAGGCCCTTGCCAACATGGAGGAGTTCGCCTTCTGCGGGATCACCGACCGCATGGACGAATCGACCCGCCTGTTGTGCCGAACGTTCGGATGGCCCATTACTGGTGGAGTGCCTGTCATCAATCGGGGAGCTTATCACGATAAAGCTCGGAACATCCCCGCTTCAACCATAGAACTAATTAGGGAGTACAATTCCCTTGATTCCAAGCTCTATGCCGAAGGTATTCGGCGACTCGAAGAGGCGGCCTCACGGCCCAACCCCGTTACAGCTGACATCCTGCGTCATGCAAGGTTTTCCGAGACTGGCGAAAACTACGTATTCATCGACCCGTCAGGGCCGATTCAGGGAACCAACTGGCACGAGCCGGAAATGGAGACTCTAGGCAACTGGACCGGGGGGTTCAGGTGGACGGGTCCGGAAAACCCCGCGCGGTTGATTGTTCCCGTACCGAGGACAACGGATTTGAGAGTCGTATTCCAGCTGCTGCTGGACCCGGTGACAGACCGGAACTGTGACAGCTTGAGAATGGTCGTCAATGGGACGTCTGTTCCGCTGTCCGAGTATAGTCGAACAAACCTCGCGATGTTTGAAGGCGTAATCGAACGAGACCTGTTGGAGGGCCGAAAGGATGCGACCCTCGACTTCTTCGTCGATGAGTACGTTCGACCCTGTGACCTCTTTGAAAGCAATGATGAACGATTGCTGGGGGTGCGATTCAGCTGGATTCTCCTGTGCGCGATGGATCGCTAGGAGAATGTAGCGAACCCGTCCCTCCATCAAGAGGAAGCACTGCGTGACACAGAAGGCGGCAGGGAGGGAATTGCGGCGACAACGAACAAGGCGTTACCGGCCGGCACGGTCCCGACAATGAGGAGACGGATCAAGTGAGTAGTCGATTCAAGGAGATAGAGTTAATGGACATGGATGATCAACATGCCAGGACGATCTTTGACGGAATTCAGCCCCTGGACGGCTTTCATGAGTTCGAGAAGGACTTGTGGGGAGCGTTCGTCTGGGCGGCCGGATCGTTCTCCGTCCGAAGGCCCCGTGATCTCAGGTTTGCAGCGCTTCACCTGTGCTACTACGGTCACGAGGAGAAGCTCTTCATCCGGAGTGAGGATTGTGCTCAGGTGGAGATCACGCTGTACAACGGTTGGAACACCTATGCTGTGGATCTCTCGGGGTTGGCGGGGGAAGAGATCCGTTTCGAACTTGCCCGTGTCCCCCCGGTTGAGGGGGATAACCGCGATCTGGGTGTCATGATCAGATGGATGCGATCCATGGCCGATCGAGACACGTACGAACTGGTCCGGGATACCTTGCACAACAAGGTGTTAAATGACGCTGAGTACATCGAACGACAAACCGAACTGACTTCTTTCCCACCGCAGCTGAGGCTAAGTCTCGTTTCGGCGTGCAATATTGTTCCGCGATGCGTGTACTGCGACTGGGAACCCACCAGGAACGTGGAGATCTCTTCGGATTTTCGTTTTTCCGCGGACAGCCTGTTGGACTTCGGGGATTTCTACCGACGGGCTTCAATGGTGATGGATTGCAGCATCGGTGAACCGTTGCTGAGCAAGGATTTTGGGTCAATGGCCGCGGAGATCCACCGTTCCTTCAAATACCTGGAGTTCACCACAAACGGGCTCCTCCTGGGACCGGAGCGACGGAACGATCTCCTCGGAAAACGCGCGATAGTCTGTGTGTCACTGGATTCGGCCACTGCTGAGGGCTATGCTCGGTACAGAAATCGGGAGTTTGACACCCTGTTGGAGAATCTTCAAGCGCTGTGCAGAGACAAGAAGGAACACAACGATTTGCCGCACGTCCTGCCCACGTTCATCGCCATGAAGTCCAACCTGGACGAAGCGCCGGCGTTTCTCCGTCTGATGAAAGAAGTCGGTGTGGACGGCGTCAAACTCAGAAGCCTCAACCTTTACGAACGCCTGCGCGCCAATGTGGTGTTCAGACACGGGTTCAGATTCGATTACGAAGCGGAAGCTCTCAGCCTGGACCACGTCAGAGAAGTAACAGCCACGGTCCATAGGACCGCCGCGGACATAGGCCTGCCTCTCATTCCCGAAATGGAAGAGTTCGGGACCGCAGAGGATCAGAGCGGAGGCCCCCCGTGCAGTCTCCCGTGGAAATCGATGTATGTTCTCAACGGCGGGCTCAACGCCTGCTGTTACATGAGGATTCCTCCCCTTGCCCGGTGGTCCGAGCGACGAGGCCGTCCTTATGAGACGTTTCTCCGGGATGTCTGGAATGGGCCTGCTTACCGCAATATCCGCTCGGCGCTTGCCGACGGAATTCTTCCCAGACAGTGCCTTGATACCAAGGCGTGCCCCATCGTGAGGAAGCAGGCCGGGAAAGAGTGGGGATGAGGCCCATTCCAATAAGCCGGATCGAGCGGCTCTGGTGATCCTGAGCCTGACGTACACCTTCGTCTTGGTAAGGTCGTGACGGGACGAGTAATTGCGCGTGTAGTTTTCCCGGCCTTATTGAGAAGTTACGGATTGTGCAATGAATTTCGACAACCCCTATGTGACTAGATCTCGTATGGTCTCCCGTCTCCTCGGTTGGTTGGTCAAATACCGAGTACCTATTGTGGTTTTCGCAACGACCAGGCTGGGACTCTTCATACTCGTCTGCCTTAGTCTCATGTCCCTCCCTGTCCGGGAGGGAGAAGGCCTGTGGCGGGTCTTTCCTGATAACACCTTTTTGGACGGCTGGTTCCGTTGGGACGCAGGCTGGTATAACAGTATCGTTGAGCACGGTTACAGCAATTTGCCTAAACCAGAGAACGGTCAAAGAGACACGACGTTCTGGCCCCTCTATCCGGTCACTGTTAGAACAGTCAAACTGGTAGTGGGTAACCCCTTTGTTGCTGCATTTATGGTTTCCAATATAGCTTTTCTCGTTTCCCTTATACTCTTGTTCCGGATTACGAAGAGACGCTATGGAGCAGATATTGGAACCAAGGTGGTCATGCTCATTTCTATATGGCCCTTTTCTTTCTATTTCAGTGCCTACTATACGGAAGCATTATACTTGCTGGCCTGTGTCGCAGCTTTTTATTTCGGTGAGAACAGGAGGTGGGCCTTGGCAGGCCTCTGCGCAGCCGCGGCAGGGGCAACTCGTCTTCTGGGATGTCTTTCCATGGTCGGTTTAACATTGCTTTATCTGGAGCAAATCCAGTTCAAGGTGAAGGGTATCAGGTCCGACTTCTGCTGGATTTTTCTCGGGCTCATCGGTCCGCTAGGGTTCGTTTTATTCTTGTGGCTGGAGTTTGGAGAGCCCTTTGTTTTTTATTGGGGAAGGAACGTTCCAGGATGGGCAGCCGGTGTCAGCATGGCCAGTCTATTCAATGATATCGGCGATCTGTTTTGGGGTAGAATAGCTATGACCGAGATCAACATTCTTTTCGGGTT
>CAZGNL010000021.1:0-42336 GCA_964527475.1 uncultured Syntrophaceae bacterium | reverse complement strand
TGTCGGTAGACTGAAGTTGAAATGCCTGCCCGGCTAGGGCCTCCCCTCCAAGTCCATGCGCAGTGTGCGCTCTTCGTGTACCCTGTCCGAGGCGAAGCCCCGGACCAGTGAACAACGGAAAGGACTTTAATAGTTCGTTGTCCCTTATTAGGGGTGATAGTTGGTATGAGTCCGCAGTGTCGCGTGTTGAAGAATGACTTCCGGCAACTGGTCGGGAATCAGACGATCTCCAGATGGCCTTCATCATCGGAATCCAGGACCTCGCCTATTTCTACGGCCGGCGCGACGCCCTTTGCTGACAACGCAGCCACAAATTCATCGGCTTTGGCCGGAGGAATGCCCAGTATGAGCCCCCCGGAGGTCTGAGGGTCGAACATCAGGTCTGAGAGAAAGGGGGGCACGGCATCGGAAATAGTCACCCAGGCCCCGAAAAATTCTCGATTTGAATAGGCCCCCGCGGGAATCAGTCCCATTGAAGCAGCTTCTTCGGCGCGTTCCAGCAAGGGGACCGATTCCGATCTGATCCGCAACCTGCACGCGCCGGCACGAGCCATCTCCATCAGATGTCCTGCAAGACCAAAGCCTGTCACGTCAGTTGCAGCGCGAACCCCGAACTTCATGGCAACCTCGGAAGCCACTTTATTCAGCGTACACATGGACCGAACCATACAGTCGATCGCAGCCTCGGACGCGAGATTACCCTTTATGGCCGCGGCAATGACTCCCGTGCCGACGGCCTTAGTGAGAATCAGCCGGTCCCCGGGTTGAAGACCTGAATTGGTCATTATCCTGTCAGGGTGGACCAGGCCGGACACGGCAAGTCCATACTTGGGTTCCGCGTCTGTTACGCTGTGGCCGCCCACGAGCGCTACACCCGCTTCCCGAAGAATGTCCATACCACCGTCCAGGATGCGCTTCAGATAGTCTGTGGTGAGCGTATCCAGTGGAAAACACACCACATTCAGGGCAGTGATCGGACGACCACCCATGGCATACACGTCACTCAAAGAGTTGGCAGCCGCGGCCCTACCGAATATCCGCGGATCGTCAACGATAGGGGTGAAGAAATCCACAGTCTGCACCAGCGCGGTGGTTTCATTGAGCTTGTACACACCCGCGTCCTCGGATCCATCCATCCCTGCAAGGAGATTCGGATCATTAGGCACATCAAGGCCGCACAAAAGCTGGTCCAGGTCCCCTGGACTCATTTTGGCCGCTCAACCGGATGTCTTGGACAATGAGGTGAGCCTGACTTCTTCAGCGCTCATGGCTTTTCCTTTTCCTTGTCAGTCTTTCGGCCGCGCGGCGGATCGGATCAGATCGCAACCTCGGCGGCAAGAATTATCAATAAATCCTATTTGAGCTATTCTTAATCGTGATGCCGGCCGAGTCAAGAGGTATTGGGGTGGGGAATTTGATTGGGGTCCATCGGCGACCATTGCCGGAGCCTACTTCACAAGGTTCAACACCACGGGGGCCGCGAGAACCACGAAAGACCCGTTTTCCGATTCTCTTCGATCAACCGTGCCTACCACTCTCATTATCAGCTTGGCCACAATGCGCGCGTCTTTCGGCAACATCCTCACGCATCCGTGGGACCGTCTCCGGCCTATGCTCCGGGGCGCGTTGGTCCCGTGAAACCGATAACCGTAGTCGGCCAGTTGCACTTTACCTTCGATCCAGTCCTCGGTTTGGTTGGTCTTTTTCCGGGACCTTACGCTCTTCTTCTTCAGAAGAGGGGCCATGGTTCCGCCGTAAACCCGTTTACTGGGGGAGTCCCCCGCTGCCCACGCGCGATTCTCGGGAGGTATCCACCAGGGATCGCGATCATAGATGTGGGTTACATAATAGGTTCCCACCGGGGTTGGGAAACTCCGCGAGCCGAGCCCAACCCTGCAACGGTAGAGCGTCTTCCTCATCCCGAAGACCGATCTAGCCATAAGCCTGAAAACGTGTTTGGAATGGCTCACCTCTATTTCCAGGCTATTGAATTTGCCCTCCGGGCCCGTGGGAAAGGCCCCCACCGACTTCAGCGCATGACGGGGCATCAGGAGGCTCGATATCAGGTTCCGATCCATGAGAATGGGCGTGTGCAAGCCCCGTTCAATCCTGGTTGAGTCTATTCCGGCAGGTTGGGAAGGAGTCTCGGGGAAAGGGAAGCTATGTACAAGCCAGGCCGCGGGAGATCCGGGAAGAGTCCCTTTGTCACGGCATTCCTGCTCCAGGGATCTGTGGGCCAGTGAATCTGGAGAAAGCGGCCGCTGGTCGAGGGCCTCCCGGCTGGAGGCGCGTTCCCGTAACACGTCGCGCGTAAGCGCGGCCCGTTGCGCCGCGGAAATGGAGTGCGCGACCCGATATGACACTCTGGGACCAGCCGTTGTTTGGGCTTGTTTGATGAACCTCCGGCTTTCCTTACCGCGGTCCGCCACAGAGGTCTCCGTGCGTGGCGCCTGCGCGCCGGCAACCAGGTGCCCGAGCAGCGACAGAACCACTACGAAAACCATACCCAATGAAACAACTAACCTACCGAACATAACACTTCAGCCCAACACTTCCATATTCATATGATAAGCAAATGATTGATGAATCTACCATGTCTGTTGGAAAAAAGCAATATAAAAAACAAGTTGGCCACGCAGGCCCTCGGCAACGTGCGGATGGACCGGGAAAGCGCCTGAAACCGTGGGACGTGCCCACAGAGGCCATTGAAAGTCGGTCCTGCGTGTTACCCCGCACAAAGCGGGCGTAGCATGCTACGCGCCGTACGGGAGTTGGACGGGCCGCGTTCGCGCCCCGAAGAATGGGGTCTACACGCGGCTTGCGTGATCTGCGCGGTTCTTTTATAGCCGCCCCCTGCAAACCCGCAACCCATCCCATTTCCTGCCACGACCGTGGGGGCCGGTGTAGGGGCGCCGCATGCTGCGCCCTCTTATGATGTTCATAACCGTACAACCACAAAGATATGGGTCGGAATTGCGGGACAAGACCAACCATCCGGGTCTCCCATTCGGTATCCGTTGATTCCCGTGTATTGAAGACGGCGTATCACGCTACGCTCCTTTCAGGTAACCATTCACTTACGCGGGGGCACTGGCAGGATGTCATTGCTTCGGCGTTTCACTCCTCGCAATGACATGATCGATGAAAATGTCTGCCCCTCGAATGACTGAATGATTACGTCAAGACTTTTGAGCATCTTGACACAGTTCAAGTGCTGGATTAGGATGCATGCTGAGAGGTTCGCGTCATAGCGGGGATTTGGTTACAGAATCCTCACTGTGCGGCGCGGCCCATAAGTGCTTGAAATGACTACGGAGAGAGTAAGGGGGAATGCCGCTGTCGGCCGGGTCGAAATAGGTGTTCAAGCTGGATTCCATAGCGGCTTGCACGCCTGACAACAGAGGCACAACGAAACATGAAAGTCCTTTCCGTTGTTCAATGGTCCGGGGCTTCCCCTCGGACTGGGGCGTCAAGAGCGCGCACGCTGCGCATGGACTTGGAGGGGAGGCCCTAGCCGGGCAGGCATTTCAAGGTCATGTTACCGATAGCCGTCATGGTCACGTAAGCAGTCCCGGGGCCGCTAAATCGCCCACGCGGAGTGGCTCCCCTCCAAGCCACCCGATACGTTGATCCGGAAAGGGGTGGTTTTACCACGAGACTTTCATAGGAACGTGCCGTGCTCTTATCAGGGCATGGACGGGTTCACGTGTTTCAGGCCCATTTGTGGAGGTACATCCGAGAAACTTTAGGGTTCGTCCAACGGGGATGGGCCTTGGTCAAGACTCTTTTAACCCCAGACGGTCCATCTTAGGCCGGTCAATTCAGGTGAGGTGAAGCGCTGTGAAAGAACTGATGTCTGGAAACGAAGCCATAGCACGAGGGGCCTTCGAGTATGGTGTCCGATTGGCCTCCGCATATCCCGGGACTCCGAGCACGGAAATCCTGGAGAACATCGGAGCGAAGTACCATGTGATCAACGCGGGTTGGGCCCCCAATGAAAAGGTCGCGCTGGAGATTGCGGCCGGTGCTTGTTTTGGGGGCTCCAGGGCCATGGCTTGCATGAAACATGTAGGCCTGAACGTCGCGGCCGACCCATTCATGACACTGTCGTACACGGGAGTGAACGGGGGGCTGGTTATTGTGGTGTGCGATGACCCCGCGATGCATTCCTCCCAGAATGAGCAGGACACGCGCCACTATGCAAAATTCGGCAAGGTTCCATGTCTGGAGCCGGCTGATAGTCAGGAAGCCAAGGACATGGTGGGAGAGGCCCTGGATATCAGCGAGCAGTTTGATACGCCGGTGCTGCTCAGAGGGGCTACCAGGATTTCACATTCCGTCTCCGCGGTGGAGACCCAGGACCGCAAGGAAGGACAAAAGGAACTTGGTCTGAAGAAAGATTTCATGAAGAACGTCATGCTCCCGGGCATGGCTCGGCTGCGTCACCCTGTTGTTGAACAGAGACTCAAGGACCTGGCAGAGTTTGCTGAGAGCTTCCGTTTCAACAAGGTCATCGCGGGTGATGATTCCCTGGGCATCGTGGCGGCGGGGACCGCGTTTCAATATGCCCGGGAGGCGCTGCCCACGGCCTCCTATTTGAAACTGGGCTTGGTCTGGCCGCTGCCTGAAAAGATGATCCGGGATTTCGCATCCAAGGTAAAGAGGCTGGTGGTGATCGAGGAGCTGGATCCGTTCATCGAAGAGGCGATCCGACTTATGGGTATTGAAGTTGAAGGCAAGGAGCTGACCGGACTCTGCGGCGAGCTTTCCCCGGAGAAGGTGGAGATGGCGCTGACCGGCGGCACTTCGGCAAAGCCCATTGCTCCCATTGACATGGAGCTTCCCATGAGGCCCCCGAACATGTGTCCGGGATGCCCGCACAGGGCTACGTTCACCGCGTTGAAGAAGAACAAGGTTTACGTTGCCGGGGACATTGGTTGCTACACCCTGGGGGCTCTGCCGCCGCTTCAACTGATGGACCACTGTCTTTGCATGGGCGCGGGAATTGGAATAGCCTCAGGCCTGGATCGCTCACTGGGCGAGCTGGCAAAGGGAAAGGCCGTGGCTGTGATAGGTGATTCCACCTTCTTCCATTCCGGCATGACTCCCCTGGTCGAGCTTGCGTACAACGGCGGTTCAACCACGGTGGTGATAATGGACAACCGAACCACTGCTATGACCGGAGCACAACAACATCCCGGAACCGGAAGGACACTGCGCGAAGAGCCGACCATCTCGGTGGACATGGAAAAGCTGATTCAGGCTTTCGGATTCAAAAGAATTCGCACGCTCAATCCCTACGACGTCCGGGAGACTCAGAAGATAATAAAAGAAGAGTTGGAGGCCTCGGATCCTTCCGTGATAATCGCCAAGGCGCCCTGCGCTCTTCTCAAAGAGGGCCGCATCCTTCCGGACAAATCTCTGAGGATTGATGCGGACGTGTGCAAGGGGTGCAAGTCCTGTATCAACACCGGCTGTCCTGCCCTGGAGTTCGTGAAGTTCACGGAGCCCAGAGAAGGCGATAAACGTAAAGGGTACAGTAGGATCAATGAGGCCTTGTGTGTGGGATGTCGCACGTGTTTTGAGGTCTGCAAGTTCGATGCTATACAGGAGGCGTCATGAGCGACAACAACCGGGTTTATAACGTGCTGATAGTCGGCGTGGGCGGACAGGGAATTATCCTTGTCAGCGACGTGCTCGCCCGAGTCGCTGCCCGCTATGGATATGATGTGAAGAAAAATGAAATTCACGGCATGGCCCAACGCGGCGGTTCGGTTTCCAGTCATGTCCGCTTCGGCAAGAATGTGAACTCTCCCATAATCAAACAGGGAGACGCTGATGTGCTCATATCTTTCGAGCAGATGGAGACCATCAGGTACTTTCCGCTCCTGGCAGAGGATGGAGGCGTGATAGTTAATGATCACAAGATATTGCCGCCCGCGGTCTTCACCGGGAAACAGGACTATCCGAGCGGCATCGTGGATAAGATCAAGGAGCGAGTCCCGAAAACGGTCCTGATGGATGGGATCAAGCTTGCCGAAGAGCTGGGCAACCCCAGGGTGCTCAATGTGATCTTCCTCGGGGCGCTCTCCAACTACCTGGATATCCCCGAAGAAACGTACCTCGAAGTCCTAAAGGAGTATCTCAAACCCAAGCTGGTGGAGATCAACCTGAAGGCTTTTGCAGTAGGCCGCGCGTTGACCGCCGGCTGATGTGAGGACCAACTTTTTTGCAATACTGCCCGGAAGCCTGATGGGTTATGGCCGTAGGCGCGACGCACGCGTCGCCCCTACGCCGGAGACCCGCCACTTCGGCGGCATGTAAGTTCCTATGAAAATGGATGGACTGGGAAATCCTCCGAGTTCCGTCTTGGACCCACTATCCAAGAGGGCGACGCATGCGTAGCCCCTACGCCCGAGACCCACGACTTTGCGGACATTTTCATACTTCGTTGTGCCTTTGTTTCTAGGCATGTAAGTTGGTATTTACGGTCCCATCTGTCTTGCCACCCTCAATTTTTCCCCATCTTTTTTGTAATTTTCACCAATGGATCGCGAATAATTTGGTTGAATGGATGCGGCTGTGAAACTCGCACAGTCGTGAGCCCTCGTGGTTAGGGCTCAGATGATGATGAGCATTGTGTTTATCAGAAGAAAATCGTAGAATTTATTAGGAGCAGGAGGTTCAGACCATGAAGGGCAAGAAACCGGTCATATTCCTTATCGCCCTGGCCGCGGTGTGTGTGTTCTCGTTCGTGGGCGCCAAAGATAAGGATGAGAAGCCTGACGATGAAAAGGCCAGGCCGACCATAACCAATCAGCTTCCTGGAGCCCGGTGATCCAGCCGCCACAGCTTAAGCGGTCCACCGTATAGCCCGGAAGCGTGGGAGGGAGATCATGCCGGATGCTGTTCATACGCGCCCGGTCCTTGGATGTGACTGTGCGCGCTCGGCCGTGCTCACGATTTTCCTTGTATGGACGCTGACCGTCACCATGTCCGTGCCGTCCATGTCAGGGGCTTCCAGCGAGCCTCAAACCGTATCCCGGAAGAAGATCGGGGATCTGTACGCCCTTGTGGTTGGGGTGTCCCGGTATAGGGTACCCAAGATCCGTCGACTGGACTTTGCAGCCAATGACGCAGAGGCTTTCGGTAAGCTGCTGGAAAAACAACAGCATATCTTCAAAGAGAAACACATCAGGGTCCTGACCAATGAAAAGGCGACCAAGCGAGACATAGAAAAGTTTCTGACAGGGGACCTCCGAAAATCCGGTCCGGAAGACTCTGTAATCCTGTTCTTCAGCGGTCACGGCATATACGATCCGCAGCGCACCACGGATTTCTATTTCTGCCCGCATGATGTGGAGCCGGGGTACTATAACGCCACCGCGGTTCGCATGAGCGGACTCGATTTTCTCAGGGGGCTCAAGACCAAGCGTGTGCTGATAATAGCGGACGCTTGCCACGCCGGCGGGTTCTCCACCAGAAAGTCGAAAAGCTTTCCCACGGACATGAGCGTGTTCATGAACGATTTCAAGAACACTACCGGCAGGGTGATAATAACCTCCGCGGGACCCCGTGAGAAATCATGGGAACTCAGTGAGATCGAGGGTCAGCCCAAAATCAAGAACGGGGTGTTCACTCATTTTTTCCTCCAGGGACTCAGGGGCAAGGCCGACACCGACCGCGACGGTACAATCACCGTTAGTGAGGCATACTACTTCGCGTCAAGGATGACCACAGACGCCACCCTCGGGGAACAACACCCGCAATTCGAGGGGCTGTTCAGCGGATCTTTTCCCATAACATTCTCCGGAAGCGTGGTTCCCTTAAGGAAATTGCAGATAGCGTTCCTCAAGGCCATAGCAGCCGGAAATGTGAAAAGGGTGGCGGAACTCCGGGCCCGGATGATCGATATTACCAATGCCCGAGATGACCGCAACCGTACCTCTTTGATGGTCGCGGCCGACAATGGGCGCGTGCGCATGGTAGAGATGATGCTCAAGCTGCGCCCCGACCTTGAGGCCAGGAGCAACGCGGGTGAAACAGCGCTGACCCTTGCAGCGGCCAAGGGCAGGACAGAGGTGGTCAAGCTGCTCCTGAAAAAGGGCGCAGACCCCAACGCGAAGAACGAAGAGGGCGAGTCCGCCCTGACCCTGGCATCCCGAAAGGGGCATCCCGATGTGGTGAGAGATCTCCTTGAGCACGGCGCCAATGTAAAGGCAGTGAACAAGCGAGGAAGCCGTGCGCTCCACCTCGCTGCGTACAAGGGTCACAGGGACATCGTAGAAATCCTGCTGGAACATGGCGCAAAGGTCGGTGAGCGCGACTTCAAAGGTCGGACCCCGCGAAGCAACGCGGCCAGGTACGGTCACGCGGATGTGGTGAAGACTCTCATGGCGAAGCTCCCCAGGGTCAAATCCATCACACCAGGACACGATCTCATAGAAGCCACTCAACTGGGCGATGAGACAAGGGTCCGCGCCGCGCTGGAAGCCGGGGCGGACGTCAACATGAGAACCGCGTACAAGGACACGCCTCTCACGCTGGCAGCCGGGCTCGGGTACCTGAAGGTGGTCAATCTCCTGCTCGACCAGGGCGCGGACGTGAACGCCAGGATAAAGTTCAATTCCACAGCGCTGAGCTGGGCCGCGTACAATGGGAAGACCAAAGTGGCCCGATCTCTGATCGACAGGGGAGCGTCCGTCAATGCCCGGGACAAGGGCGGTTCCACTGCGCTCACGTTTGCCGCGCAGAATGGTCATTTGGACATGGCCAAGCTCCTCAGCGACAAAGGGGCTGATCTCAACAATGTTGCCGGATCGGGCAACACCCCGCTCATACTCGCCTCAAAGAAGGGGTGGGCGAATGTGGTCGATTATCTCCTTGGGCGAGGCGCCAGGGTGGAGCCCGCAAACGAGGAGGGCTTCACAGCCCTGATGGAGGCCTCCCAAAACGGTCATCTCAAGATCGTCAAACTGCTCCTGACCCGGGTCAAGAATGTGGACGAGCGCAACGAGGATCGGTTCAGCGCTCTCATGTTGGCCTCGGCAAAAGGCCACCAGGAGATAGTCAAGACGCTCATTGCAAAGGCCGCGTCGCTCAACCTGAGTAACCGCGAAGGACTTACCGCGCTCATGCTCGCTGCCTGGAATGGTCACGAGGGTGTGGTAAGGGCGCTCCTGAATCACGGAGCAGCCCTCCTTGCCAGGGACATGGAGGACAATACCGCGCTCATGCTCGCATCCGCCGCGGGTCAAGAGAAGATCGTCAAGATGCTGGAAGAGAAGATTTCAAGACTGCCCCCATCCGATCACAAATAGATTGCCGGGCTCGCGGGCTCGAAGCAATCTCAATAGAAACGGAAATGCTTTGTTTCAAGTGCGCTCATGGGAATCCGACATTACTTCTGATCTTGTTCAGCGCCCTGGTCTCCCGCGGGCTCATACTTCGGGTGGAACTTATGGAGATTACATTGACGGGTTTCTTCCGCCTAAAGTCTACCGTAGGATTCGCAAATGGTTAGAGAGATGTCAGGAGGAAATTCTCATTAGATGGGATGTGGCTTCCGTAGGAGAAAGATTCACAAGAATCGGAGAAGACTGCGAAGATGAAGGGGCTGAATCATGAGAGAAATCGTGAATGTTATTCCCAGACGGGATTTCTTCCTGGAAGTCGAGTTTGACAATGGAGAAAGAAGGGTATTCGATTTGAAGCCCTACTTGAGAGGATCTCTGTTTGAGCCGTTGGCTAATGAGTCCCTATTCCGACAAGTTGAGATAGAAGAGGACTTCGGAGGGCTGGTCTGGCCTACCGGGGCTGATCTCTGCCCAGATATGATCTACAAGAATGCCGTTCCTGTACGACTTGGTGCTAGTGTAGCCTGATGGCTTCCCGCCTCAATGAGCCTTCCTGTCTTGTTTCCTAAGCAGGCATGTAGTCAAGGGGGACGCCCTTAAGAAACCAAGAATCTGAATTCGGTATCTGCTAGTGATTCTCTCCGAGCCGGGGGCAGGTCTTGGAATGTAAGCAATTCCCCGGGATTTGTTGGTCATGACCCGACCGTTAGCCCCTCAATACACCGGAGCCTTGTATCACGCCACGTGCCGGGGCAATGCGCGGGGACGGATTTGCCTGGGCAATCAAGACCGCGAGGAATCCAGGGGACACAATACATAGTTCCGGATCGCAATGACGTAGCTAAACAACCCGCTCACGCTCACAGGCCAATTCCGCGGCATAGGCGATAGTGGCCTGGATGTCTTCAGATGTGAGCGATGGATAACTCCTCAGAATTTCCGCTTCATCGATTCCCGCGGCCAGGTTGTCCAATATAATGGACGCCATGATCCTGGTTCCCCTGATGCAGGTCTTGCCATGACACACCGAGAGGTCCACTGTAATGCGATCTCGCCAATTCATCGACCGGGCCTCCGTTTGATTCTATCGGGCGCCGAAGTCATGGTATCACGTTTGCTCAGGACCCATGTCGCGGTCAAGTCATTTTGAGAATGAATTGAACCATGCAGGTAACCGTTTACCGTGAACCGTACAAGCTCTCGGAATTACGTATGGGGGAGGTTTGGAGCCAAGAACAGATTTGATCCTTTGACATCACTATTAATCTCAGGCCTCATCTCCGTCCCCGGACTCCCCAATTATTTGAAATATCCGACTCCATCTCGCGAATGCTCTTTGTAGAGGACGGATTTGGACAGATCAAGGAGGTCTCAAATGAACAGGATAGCGAGATGGATGTTGGCAGTTGGTGTCGTGACTCTGTTGGGCATAGGCCTGAGCCCGGCCCTGGCGGGCGCACCGGGACACTACTACAAGAAACACTGGCGGGGCTGGGATCATCATAGACCCGTATTGTTCGTGGCCAAGGCCGTCAATGCCAGGGGGGCCAGGTACATCGGGCGTGCCCGCAGTCCCCGAAGCGCGGTGCGTAAGGCCATGAAGCGCTGCTACTACGACTCGTTCGCTCCCGGTTCTTGCCGGATAGTCCGGGTGAAGAGGACCAAGAGATGGTGGGGTAGGGCCAGGTACTAAACGCCACCCATTCTGCTCTGGTCTCCTTTCCGCAGCTTGCTCTCGTGGGTGCTTGATAAGGGTTCGTGTCTGCGATACCATGACCCTTGAACCCACGGGGTACAGAGCGACTCTCAGACGAGCGGTGGATCATGCGGGCTGCGGACAGGGACCAGGACTCCAAGTTGGTGGAAAGATGCCTATCAGGATCTCAGACCGCGTGGAACGACTTTTACCAACGGTACATCGGCCTGGTGAGGAGCATTGTCCGGAGACGACTCCCCATGTTCACCCAGGACGCGGAAGATGTCACTCAGAACGTGTTCGCGGCTGTGGTCTCTTCACTGGGGACCTACGATCCGGGCCTTCCCTTGCGCACCTTTATCTGCACAATCGCGGAGCGGGTCTGCATCCAGGAATACCGCTGGAGCCGGAGGGCCAAGAGACACGGGCAGACCAATCCGGTGGACCACCATGACTCTGATGAGCGCGATACCCTGACCCTGGTGTCCCATGTGGATTCACAGGAAGATCGGCTGGCCGGGAGCCAGCTTGTGGAGATTCTCAGACAGGGATTGAAGACACTTGACGCCAGGTGCCGACAGATTTTGCGGCTCAGGTACTATGATGAACTGCCTTACAAAGAGATCGAGACGATGCTCAATACCCCCGGAGGCACCCTGGCCGTGCGGTCCAAGAGGTGCGTGGATCAGCTCCGGGTCAACTGCCGCAAATTACTGCGACGGGGGCTGAACACATGAAGCCCGAAAACGATCGACACCCCACTGAGATGCTGCTGGATTACCTGGAGGACACGCTCTCCGGCGAGGAGAACGCCCAGGTGGCCGCGCACCTTGAGCAGTGCCCCGAGTGCGCACAACATCTGGAGGAGATCAAGCTCATCACCACGGGGCTCAGGACCCACAAGGAGGCTTTCTGCCCGGAACCTGACGTGCTGCTGTCGTACGCGCACACAGGCGAAGACCCGGAATCCCGGGTGACCGATCACCTGGATCAATGCCCATCATGCCGTGACGAGATCGAGTCGTACAAAGAAGCGGGGGCCCATGAGACGATCAGTCCCAGGGTGAGGGAGGCCTTCGAGTCGCTCACGGCCGGCCGCACTGCGGACCGACCCGGGGACAGGCTGTCAGGATACCTGGATCGGTTCCGAAGCCTGTTCAATGTTCCCACAATGGCCCTGGGCGTGGCGGTGGCCGCGGTGCTGGTCGTGGTACTGGTCTATCCCGGTGATGAGACGGCCCCGATGATCGGGCTGAGCTCGGTGGAATGGAAGAGCCCTCGCGCCAGGCCCAAGAGTCTGTTCGCGCAGGAACAACCATGCGCGTCAATGGTGATCATGCTCAAGGGACCCCGACGCCCGAGCAAGGAGATAGTCGATTCCCTGTACCGGAAGCTCGCTCCCACCCGCGAAATGAGCAAGAAGTATCAATTCCGCTCACCGGCCGAAGTCAAGAAGGTCATCACTGAGAACAAGATCGATCCGGCCGACAGAGAGGCTATTGTCAGAGCGCTCCACAGGGATCTCGGAGTCGCTGCAGCGCTTATCATTACCATCGCGGGCAAAGGGGATCGGTTCCACATAGAGCATGCACTGGTGAACCCGAAGACCGGGACCACTCAGAAAAGGACGGACCAGGCAGATATTGCCGAGGGAGATCTGACGGCAAGTGTTGCACAACCTGCTGTCACGCTCCTGATGGGAAAGGATTCGGGAAGTTGACCCAAGGCGCCGGTTCCAAGTAGGGGAGGCGGAGCCTCCCGGTATGTATTCCCAGGCAGAGCCCGGGAACGAGAGAAAAGGACTTTCATACGTAATCATTCAGTTTCACGGGGCAGATATTTTCATCGATCATGTCATTGCGAGGAGTGAAACGACGAAGCAATCTCCATACCTGGCGAGAAGGAGATTGCTTCCTCCGGTTCAAGCCCGGAGTCGCAATGACATCCTGCCGGTGCCTTCGCGTAAGTGAATGGTTGCTTTCATATTTCGTTGTGCCTTTGTTTCCAGGCATGTAAGTTGGTATTAGGCCCCGATGCCCTCTTGTTTAGCGGCTGCGTCCTCTTCGTTCTTGACCTTGTGCTTACATTCCGGGCACTGGAGGTATTTGCCGTCCGTCTTGTTGGAGCGCTCTTCCATGAGCGGTGACTCGCAGTCCGGGTTGGGACAGGCCTCGGAAACAGGCTTGTTCCACAGGGAATAATCGCAATCAGGGTATCGGTCGCAGGAATAGAAGGTCTTGCCCTTCTTGGAACGGCGCTGAGCCAGTTTGCCCTTGTTGCATTTCGGACACTCCACGCCAGTGGTAATAGGGAGCGTCTTGCGGCACTCGGGGTAGCGCGTACAGGCAAGAAAGGGGCCTGTCCGACCTTCACGTATGACCATAGGGGCCCCGCATTCAGGGCACTTCTCATCGGTGGGCACGGGTTCCGCTGCCTTGGGTTTTGCCGAGCCCACATTGCAGGTGTATTCACAGTCCGGGTAATCGGGGCAACCCATGAACATGCCGTATTTTCCGGATCGAAGGAGCAGCCTTTCTCCACACTCCGGGCAGGATTCCATTGTGGGGATACCGTCCCTCTTGATGCTCTTCATTTCCTTTTCGGCACGCTTCAGAGCCGACAAAAAAGGTCCGTAGAACTGTTCGAGGGTTTCGGTCCAGGATGTGCTCCCTTCTTCAATCAGGTCGAGAGTTGATTCCATTTCCGCGGTGAAGAGCGGGTCAAGGAGCTGGGGGAAACTGTCCACAAGGAGCCCGGCTATGATTCGGCCCAGAATGGTCGGCCGGAACTTCTTGGCCTCCAATTCCACGTATTTTCGCTTCTGAATGGTGGAGACTATTTCAGCGTAGGTGGACGGACGACCTATGCCCTTCTCTTCAAGCTCCTTTATCAGGGAAGCCTCGTTGAAAGCCGCGGAAGGCTGCGTGAAATGCTGGCGTGGCGACAATCCGAGAAGGTTGAGGACCATACCTTCTTTCAATGGCGGAAGTTCCTTGTCCTTGTCATCCTCGGCACGGTCACGTTCGTCTGATCCTTCTTCCTTCTCTTGTTGGTACACCTTGAGAAATCCGTCAAACCTCATGATTGAGCCGGTGACCCTGAAAAGAAAACTCTCCGCTTCAATGTCTGCCGTGGTCATGTCAAACAGGGCCGGCGACATCTGTGAGGCCGTGAACCGATTCCATATCAGTCTGTACAGAGAGTGCTGGTACCTGTCGAGAAAAGGCTTGACCTTTTCAGGAGTGTTTTCCGTTGATGTTGGACGGATCGCTTCATGGGCCTCCTGCGCGGATTTTCTTCCTTTGAAGAAATTGGGCTTGTCCGGGAGGTACTTTGCTCCGTATTTTGATTTGATGAGGCCGCGGACGGCATCCAACGCCTCGGGCGCGAGTCGGGGAGAGTCGGTCCTCATATAGGTTATCAGCCCCACCGCACCCTGATCGCCCAGTTCAACCCCTTCGTAGAGCTGCTGTGCGACCCTCATGGCCCGGCTGCTGGTCATCTTGAGTTTACGCGACGCCTCCTGTTGCAGGGTCGAGGTAATGAATGGCGGGGGCGCCTTGCGGGAACGTTCCTTGCGTTTGACCTCCGCGACCCGGAACCGATTTTCTCGGGCCTGTTTTACAATGGAAGCCGCTGTCTCCGTGTCGGGAACAAGGACTTTCTTGCCGCCCATCTCGATCAGCTTCGCTGAGAAGACCGGAGGCGAATCAGCCTCCAGAGACGCGGTTATGCTCCAGTGTTCCTGCGGGACAAAAGTGTCGATCAAGTTCTGGCGGTCCACAATGAGTCTGAGAGCCACAGACTGGACACGCCCCGCGCTGAGACCGTATTGCACCTTTGCCCACAGCAGTGGGCTCAGTTGGTAACCGACGATCCTGTCCAGAATGCGACGGGTCTGTTGCGCGTCGTATTTGTTCCGATCCAACCTGGAAGGCTTGTCGATCGCCTCCTTAATGGCCCTCTCGGTAAGCTCGTTGAACAGGACTCGGAACACCATGTCATCGGGCTTTTTCAACTCCTCGCTCAAATGCCACGCGATGGCCTCCCCTTCTCGATCCGGGTCTGTGGCCAGCAGGACTCTCCCCGCCTTTTTCGCGGCCTCTCTCAGATCCTTAATAACCTTTTCCTTGCCCGGGATGATCTGGTACTCCGGGGTGAAACCCCGATCTATGTCAACGCCCACGACAGGGCCGTTATTCGCCTTCTTCCCTTTCGGCGCCTTTTCCGCGCGCATGGGGAGATCCTTGATATGACCCACCGATGCCTTCACCTGAAAACCGGGTCCCAGGTATTTCTTTATGGTCTTTGCCTTTGCAGGGGACTCGACCACAACCAGGGCCTTCTCCATAATTCAGTTACCTCTCTGACTAATTTAATGCCGACGGTCATGCCTGTACATCGAGGCTGACCAACCATAAAGGTCCGTTCTTGCTCGGGTCCGCGGCGACAAAAGAATTTCTTAAGCGCTCAGCGCATTATTCTCGAGAACATCTTTCCCGGATGTTGGCGGATCGATCCCCTCAATTCCAGTTCCAGAAGCACAGCGGAGAGCTTTCCCGCGTCGATTTTGAGCAGTTCACACAGATCATCGATCGGCGTAGGGTCAGGCTCAAGACTTCCCAGGACCCGTTTCGCCACATCCGACAGATCCGAGTCGTCGCTCTTCGCCTCAAAGAGACTCGGCTGGGCGCTTCTTTGGGAATCGGAAAAAAGTTCCAGCATGATGTCTTTCCCTGACTCCACCAAACCCGCGCCCTCCTTGAGCAGCTTGTGCGGCCCACGAGACCGCAAATTCATCACATTGCCCGGAACCGCCAACACATCCCGGTTCTGATCCGCGGCATGGCGGGCAGTGATTAAAGAACCGCTCTTTGTGGAAGCCTCCACTACGACCACTCCCTTGGACAAGCCCGACACCACCCGGTTGCGCCGATAGAAGTTCGTTGCATGGGGTGGAGTTCCCGGTCGGAACTCGGAAATCACTGCGCCCGACTCGGTCATTTCCTCGATCAAGCCGCGGTTCTCCCTGGGATAAGTGACATCGATGCCGCAACCCAGGACTCCTATGGTCCGACCCGATTCCTTGAGCGCGGCCCGATGACAGGCCGTGTCGATTCCCCGCGCCAGGCCGCTGATCAACGTCACACCTGAACGGCTCAGATCGCGGCAAATCTGTTCCGTCATCTCCAGGCCGTATCGTCCGGGATTTCTCGTCCCGACCACGGCAACCGCGTTGCTGTCCTGAGCGGCCAATGTCCCCCTGACGAAGAGCATCGCGGGAGGATCATAGATCTCCTGGAGATTGGCGGGATAGTCCTCATCCCATCTCGTCACGATCTCAACATCGAGCCTTGCCAGCGTCTCCATGTCCCGCTCAATATCATCCTCGGGAATAACAAAATCAGCGATGGTACGAGAAACCCTTTCACTCAGGCCGGCGCGTTCGCGAATCTCTCGAGCGCTGGTTTTCAAGGCCTTTCCGGGACTTCCGAAACCGTCCATCAAGCGCGCTATGGCCAAGGGTCCCACGAGCGGAACCCTTTCAAGGGCAAGCCAATCCGACACATCGTTTTCATGTTTAGAAGCTTTGTGAGCCATATGGATGTCTCGTCTCATCCCTCCGGGCCGCGTGCTCACCCGGCTGTGGGCCGCAATAGCACGTCCGGGCCCCGTAAATCATGGTAGCCCGGGGACGGCGGTAACGGTAAAGCACGCAATATGACGTGTCAAGGACTTTCCCGAACCCCACGTGAGCCTTGAGTTACAAGGGGCCGATCTTCTCATCTAGTAATTCATGGCGAGGAATGAAATCCCGCGTTCCGCGGGAAAGCAATCTTCAAATTTACAGCGGAGGAGATTGCTTCGCCAGGATCGCAATGACATGTTCGGAGCGGACTGCCGGCATCCCGGGTCATTCTTCGGAAGCAGCAAACATGTATCCGACGCCTGGGACGGTGACAATGTAGCGGGGCTGCCCCGCGTCGTCTTCGATCTTGGATCTGAGATGCTGGACATGAACATCAATGGTACGGGTGTCACGGGGGACTTCGCCCTCTGGCCATAGCTCGTGGCGAATCGCTGTTCGGCTCAAGGCCCGCCCTCGGTGTCTCGCCAGCAGCAGAAGCAGATTGAACTCCCGGTGGGTCAGCGTGATCCGTTGCCCGTGTTTGCGGAGCGTCTTGGTGGCGGTATCTATCTCCAGTGGGCCGATGATCAGGACTTCCTCGGTCTCCAGAAAGGAACCTTGTCTCCTCAGGCAGGCCCTTATTCGCGCGGCCAGTTCCAGGTAATCGAAAGGCTTGACTACGTAGTCGTCCGCGCCGGTCTCCAGGCCCAGGACCTTGTCAGGCAGCCCGTCACGGGCCGTCAACATGATGATGGGAACATCGGACTTTTCCCTGATCCACCGACAAACTTGTATACCGTCTATATCAGGCAGGGAAAGGTCCAGTATCACCAAGCGCGGCCCGACATTCTCAAAGGACCGAAGAGCCTCTTTCCCGGAGGCCGCGGTGTGCGCCTGATATCCGTCCAACTCCAGGTTGTCTTTGAGGATCTTAAGAATGTCGGGATCGTCGTCTACGACAAGTATGGATCCGGATGTCATGACACCCCCCGCACGGGCAGCGAAAAGAAGAACCTACTGCCCTTTCCCGGCTCACTCTCTACCCAGATGCTTCCGCGGTGGGCCTCTACGATCCCCTTGCAGATCGCCAGGCCGATGCCGGAAGATCCCTTGTGTATTGCCGCGCCTTTGGTATCAGGCGTCTGATAGAATTTCTCGAAAACCGCCTCGTGATACTCCGCTTCCAGCCCGGGTCCTTCGTCTTCTACACACACATTGATCATGCCGTTCTCCGATATTATTCTCAGTACTATATCTCCTCGATCCGGAGAGAATTTGACCGCATTGGAGAGCAAGTTGGTCATTACCTGGTATATCCTCTGTCTGTCAAAGTCTGTGTAAGAATCTTTGGAAGCATCCAAGAGCAAGTTTATGCCTTTGTCATCAGCCTGAGCCCTTTGTGAGAGCATGGCGTCCGTTGCAACGTCATGGAGAGAGGATCGTTCAGTGTGCAATTCCAATTGTCCGGCCTCGATTTTGGAGTAATCAAGGAAGTCCACCATTGCCTTGATCAGGTGATCGGCATTTCTTCTTATAATGTCAATGTAAGCAGGATCCTCGCACAAGCCTTTTCGCGCCACAATATCCGCGGCGCCCTTGATGCTCGTAAGGGGGGTGCGAAGCTCATGAGAAATGTCCGAGAAGAAGTCCGACTTGGCTTTGTTCAGTCTTATCAGTTCCCGGTTTGCCGCTTCCAGGCTTGTGTTGGTTCCGGACAGATCTCTCGTGGCTTCGCCGATCTTCCTCTCCAGCTCTTTGCGTTGATCCTGCAGTTTCTCGTTCAGCAAATAACAGAAGTCCGCGATCTCTTTGAGTTCATCCCCTTCTGCAAGCGCAACGCCGTCGGACGTGCCGTCACTCGCTCCGCTCAGGGTTGCCCTGATATCCCCGATCCGTTTGAATACCAGGGCCCTGGTCGCCACAAACAGCAGCATCACGAGCAAGCCGGCAAACACCACCCCACCGACCAGCAGCGTAGCCGTCTCCTGGTTGATTGCGGACCGCGCGTCATCCATGGGAACGAACACACTCAGGCATCCACCTACATCGCCTGGTTTGTGCCCGTCAACCATGTGGCATCCGAGGCATGTGCTTGAAACGTAGAGTGGGGCCACGTACCTGAGAGTTTCCTTCCCATCGCGAAACTCGATCCTGAAGATGCCGTCTTTCTGTGAAGACTTGAAGAGCTTGAGCGCTTCAGTTTCAAAGCGATCCGGCTTGTTGTCCGGATTAAGGGGATTGGCATTGGTTATCTTGAAGGAATAGCTGTCGCTTTTCCCGGCCTTGTCGGAAAGCTGTTTGGTTAAAATGGCTGGAGTTATACGGGTGTAGGTCACCCCGTCCTTGTCCTCAAGATCGGGCCGGGGCAGAAAAGCGCTGGACTTCACACCCGGGGTCTTTTTGACCAAAATGCACCCATGATCAGCTACCCACGCCCTGGTGAGAACGACCTGCTTGTGAAGGATGGTGGCCTGTTTTCTAACCTGTTCCATAATGTGCTTTTCCTGCAGATGGGCGATGAATAGAAACACCATGACAAATATGACGCTGATGGTGAGCGATGAGATCATAAAGAACTTAAAGGAGATCCGGCCTCCCAAAAACGATGTCAATCGGTTGAACATGGTGATCTCGATCCTCCCGTCCAATTGATTTCGAGGACTTATGTCCCAAATTCTCTCAGTGTACGGGAAAACCTAACCCTTTTTGCAACAACGTGTCAACTCGCGCGGCAAACGGGGGGTAACCCTTCAGTCATTCGGGGTTGACTCGTAAGATGTCATTGCGAGGGCAGCGAAGCAATCTCGTGCGCGCTGAATATGGGGATTGCTTCGCGGTTTCACTCCTGGGAACGACACACGCTCGATGCGTAGATCCGCCCCGTGAAACTCAAGCCCCATAACGGGGGGCTTGAGGACGGGAATCATCGAGGAGAGCGCGCATGTTTGCAAACCATCAATGGTTAAAGACAATTGGCTTCATCCATCTGGAATTAAGCGGTTTTATGGGCCCCAACAGGATCGACGCGACGAAAACCGCCCACTTTACCGTAGAGTTTACAAGATCCTTACGGCCTTTTACCTTGTCTTTATACAAATCCATGTTACAAAGAAAATGCCTCGAATTAGAAAGTCGGAACTCCGGGCGAGTGGGCGTCGGGGATTCGACGGGGCGCATTCACCGAGCATTTTTGTAACGATTAAAGCCAAGCAACTGCATAAACTAACGTTTTAGCAGTCTTATTTCCGGTACAGGAGAGTAAGCCATGAGAAAAGTTCTCATCCTGGTCGCACTGGCGGTATTCGCCTGTTCCTATTCGGCCGACGCCAAGAAGAACATCGACCCGAAGTTGTATGGGTCTCCAGAGGGGCAGGTATGCATCAAATGCCATGAGATTAAGAGCCCCGCCCTCTACAAGATGTGGCGTTCCGGCAGGATGGGACAAGCGGGCGTGAACTGCTACGACTGTCACAAGGCTGTGAAGAAAACGGCCAAGAAGCCCGGTGACAAGGACGGGTACGATCACAGGGGGTTCTGGATCTCGACGATCGTCAGCCCCAAGGACTGTTCCGGCTGCCACAAGGAACAGTTCGATCAGCAACAGCCGTCCCATCACGCCAAGGGTGCCGACATCCTTAACACCTTGGACAACTACCTCGGAACCGTGGTCGGAGGATCCGCGGCTGTAGCGACTGGTTGTCGCCAGTGCCACGGCTCCAACGTCAAGGTGCTCAAGAACGGCAAGCTTGACCCGAACACATGGCCGAATACGGGGATCGGCAGGCACAATCCCGACGGCAGCAAGGGGAGTTGTTCCGCATGCCACGGAAGGCACCGGTTCTCGTCGGCGCAAGCTAGGGCTCCGGAGAATTGCGGCAAGTGCCATATAGGTCCGGATCATCCGCAGATCGAAATCTACAACGAGTCCAAGCACGGTATCCTGTACCAGGCTTTCAAGGACAAGATGAACATGGACAAGGTTCAGTGGGTCGTGGGTGTGGACTACTCGGACACAGCGACTTGCGCGACGTGTCATATGAGCGCCACACCGAATCAGAAGGCCACTCACGACGTTGGAGACAGGATCTCCTGGACGCTTAGACCGGTGGTTTCTAAGAAGCTGAAGAACTGGAAGGATCGCCGGGCCAAGATGCAGGACGTCTGCTTGCAGTGCCACGCTGAGGAGTTGGTGAAAGGCCACTATGTGCAATTCGACAACCTGGTCGATCTGTACAACACCAAGTTCGCGATCCCGTCCAAGAATATGAGGGTGGAGCTTATCAAGATGGGCAAGCTCACCAAGGCGAACTTTGACGACAAACTCGACTGGATCTTCTGGGAACTGTGGCATCACGAGGGCCGCGTCGCGCGCCACGGCGCTTCCATGATGGGGCCGGACTACACATGGTGGCACGGCCTATATGAGGTGGCCAAGCATTTCTACATGAATTACATTCCAGAGGTGGAACGTCTGCTTGGCGGCAAAGAGGCTGCTGGTCCATTCCTGCAGAAGTATGTCTTCAGCGACCCTCGACATATGTGGTTAAAAGAGGGCATGAGCAAGGAACAGCTACAGAAGCTTGACGCATACTACGAGAAGCGGTATGGCGGCAAAGAGGTCAAATAGTGTGGATTGATGCGGTCCGGCTCACTTGTGACCGGATCGCTCCCCCTCACACAGACAAGGGCGAGTCCATGAAAGGAATCATCCACATCCCACGAGTCGGTCCCGTACTTGTCCTGCTGGCATTGCTGGCGCTGGTTGTCGGCTGTCTGGCAGGTCCGGTGGGGGCTCAGTCTGGGGACAAACCCCAGGAACCCGGCAAGGAAAAGCGGGTTGAGTTCCCGGTCCCACTCAAGCCGTTGCCCAAGACCATAACGCCATGCCGCGCCTGCCACGGCCCAGAGAAAGACTTCAAGATCCTTTGGACCAGGCAGGAAGCCCTTCGGGTTCACACCAACGTGCAACTCAAGCACGGTGAACAGCGAGTATGGTGTCTGGATTGTCACCATCCCAAGGATCGCAACTATCTTCTACCGCTCAGTGACGGAAAGAAGATCACCTTTGCAAGATCTTATGAGCTGTGCGGTAAGTGTCACGGAACCATTTACAGGGATTGGCGCCGGGGAATTCACGGCAAGAGGACGGGAAATTGGAATGGAGAGAAGAAGTACCACTTGTGTATCCATTGCCACGACCCGCATTCCCCGAAGTTCAAAGCTTTGGCGCCGATGCCTCCTCCTCGTAAACCCAGAACTCCTAGAGAGATAGCGAAGCATTAAAGGTCGCTCGCCATGAATGAACAAAAAGAAAACTTGAGCGCGGAAGATAGGGTTCCTGAATCCTCCGTTCCCGAATCTGAAAAGGGGGCTCCTTGCGGAAGTGAGGGGCTGAACCCGGACCGGCGAGCTTTCTTAGCAGGCGCGGCCGGCCTATTCGGGATGATGGCGGTGAGTTCGTGCTCCTGGCAAGAGTTCTTCCAGCAGAATTTCCAGAGAATGACCAAGGAGGAACTGGAGCGGTCCGTCGAAAGGCTCAGGGCGGAGTACAAGGCAAAATACGGAAAGGATTTCGTTGTGGGCGCAGAAGGGCCCATTGACGGAACCTTGTTCGGCTATGCGCTGGACATACAGCGCTGCATAGGCTGTCGTAAATGCGTGTACGCGTGCGTGGAAGAAAATAACCTGTCCCGCGATCCCCAGATTCAGTATATCCGAGTGTTGCGCTTTGAAGACGGCAACATGGATCTGGAGAAGTCCACCATTTACTACGACCCCGAGGAGGTACCCGAGGACGGGCACTACTACATCCCCGTGCAGTGTCAACACTGCGCCAATCCTCCTTGCACGAAAGTTTGCCCGGTTCAGGCCACCTGGACTGAACCTGACGGGATCGTTGTGGTGGACTACAACTGGTGCATCGGCTGCCGATACTGCATGGCAGCTTGCCCGTACATGGGTCGATGGTTCAACTGGGCCGACCCGGTCGTCCCAAAGGACAAAGTGAACACCGAGACCCATTACCTGGGTAATCGGCCAAGGATGCGCAATGTGGTCGAAAAGTGCACATTCTGCATTCAACGAGTGCGTAAGGGGAAGTACCCGGCTTGTGTGGAGATCTGCCCTGTAGGCGCGCGCAAATTCGGGAATCTCCTGGATCCCGACAGCGAGATAAGCTGGTTGATCCGTAATAAGAGGGTTTTTCGGCTGAAAGAAGAACTCAACACGCAACCCAACTTTTACTATTTCTTTGCAACCTGACGGGAGAGGCGAGTCATGCCCAGATCCGGCTTCGTATCCGGCGCATTGAAAAGATTGGTCACAGGGCCGCCTGTCTATTACACATGGGTGGCACTCCTGCTCATAGTGGCGGGAATCGGTATTGTGGCCTATAGCAAACAGATCCAGGCGGGCCTCGTGGTGACCGGCATGACCTCTTATGTCTCCTGGGGCTTGTACATTGGGAATTTCACCTTTCTCGTCGGAGTCGCGGCGGCCGCTGTGCTGCTGATAATCCCCGCGTATCTCTACGACTTCGGGCCGATCAAGGAAGTGGTCATCGTGGGCGAGGCTCTGGCGGTGAGCGTGCTGATCATGTGCATGCTCTTTGTCACTGTCGACCTGGGGAGACCCGACAGGATATGGCATCTCATTCCCGGTTTGGGGATTCTTAATGTACCGTCGTCCCTGTTATCCTGGGACATCCTCGTGTTGAACGGATACCTCTTTCTCAACCTGTTCATACCGGGATATCTGCTTTACAAGGCCTATCACATGAAGGAGCCCAGCACGTCCTTCATCCTTGTCTTCATCCTGATCTCAATTCCCTGGGCGATCAGCATTCATACGGTCACCGCGTTCATCTACAACGGGTTGGTGGCTCGTCCGTTTTGGAATGCTTCCATCCTGGCCCCCAGGTTTCTTGCGTCCGCTTTCTGTTCGGGACCGGCGCTGATCATACTGGTTTACGAAATAGTCAGAAAATACACCAAGTTTGAAGTTACGGACGAAGCCCTGTTTAAGATCGCGGAATTCATATGCGTGGCCATGTTTCTCAACTTGTTCCTGCTGGGCTGTGAGTTCTTTAAGGAGTTGTATTCAGACACCCATCATCTTTCGCCGATGACGTATCTGTACGCAGGGCTCCAAGGAAAAGACGCACTGACGCCATGGATATGGATCGCTTTCGCATTCAATGTGATTGCCTTCGTAATCTTCCTGATACCTGCAACGCGAAAGAACTTCGCCACCTTGAACCTGGGCTGCGTGCTCATAGTCTTGGGCATCTGGATTGAAAAAGGGATCGGCCTCATCATTCCCGGATTCATCCCGGCCACTCTCGGCGAGGTTTGGGAGTATGTGCCCACCAGCATAGAGATCCTGGTCACGCTGGGGATCTGGGCGATCGGGTTGTTGGTGTTCACTTTGCTGTTAAAGGTAATTATCCCCATAGAAACAGGTGAGTTCACTAAAGGAACACGGGCTGAAGCTTGAAACCGAAGAGGCCCGGAGGGAGTTCATAACATGACTGCCAAGTCCGCGCCGGGTCTTCCGGTGAAAGTAACAACCGCTGGAGCCGGCCACGGCTTCTGGGCGCTGCTGGTCTGCCTGATGATCATGACCTCGGTGCTCTTCATTTCCCAAGTGTCGTTCGCCGAGGAAAAGGCGAAAGCACCCGAAAGTTTGGACGCGCTCATCACAAAGCTCAAAAGCGCGAATCAGAGTGAGGCCTTAGACGCGGCTGAAAAGCTTAAGAAACGTCCAAAGAAGACCAAAGCCGTGGTCAAGGATATGGCCGGAGCGATAACACACAAGAATGAAATTGTTCGCCTGACCATCATTGAGGCCCTGTCTGAAATGGGCGCGGACGCGGAAGCGGCAATTCCTTCGTTGATCCAGGCGCTAAAGGACAAGGATCCAATGGTCAGGGAGGCGGCCGGTATTGCTTTGTTCAGCATAGGAGAGAAGATAGCGCCCGCGGTACCGAACTTGATGGCAAATTTGAGTGACCGGCAGAAACCGGTTCGGGATGCGGCGATCCTCGCGTTGGTGAAGATCGGCAAACCCTCAGTTGCCGGCCTTGTGAAGGCATTGACGAGCAAAGAGAACGTAACGCGTGACTCGGCGACTGAGGCCCTGGGAAGAATGGGGGCCCCGGTCGTTTCAGACCTCACTGCTATTCTCAAGAAGGGCGATCCCGAGGCCTCCGGCCCGGCATCAAAGGCCCTGGAAATGATAGGCGCGCCCGCCATCGGACCCTTGATTGAAATGGTTGTCAGTGGTGATTCAAAAAGCGCTGATCTGGCCGGAAACACCCTGGCCGCGATCGGAGCTCCTGTAGTCCCCCTGATGGTAAACGCCTTGCGGAAGAAATGATCTCCGGAGGTGTGTAGGTGATCAAATTGGGGCCGGTGTGCAGCAAGGATGCACGTCGGCCCCATATGCGTCCGGGGGGCTCCCACCGGATGAACGGTGGGGACCGGGCGGCGCCTGCAAACATATGGAATCGAGGGCCCGTGAGCACGGGGCCCTAATATGAAAATAGGAAGCTTTCATCGAAAAGCCTGGTCGATCCGAATTGTCGGACGACAAGGGAGGAGGAAATAGAGATGAAAAAGGGAATCTATTCGCTAATCATTCTTTCCCTGTTCATCGGAGTGCCTGCGGCGATGGGCCAAGGAGATTGCCCGGATTGTCCCAAGACTCGATTGAGCAGCCCTCTGGACCCCAATTGGAAGCAATTCCAGCCGCCTCCTCTGGTGCCCGGTGCAACTCCTGACTGCCACCGTGTCCAATTCGGCAAACAGAACTGCATGGATTGCCACAAGAAAGACACTCCCCTCGCTTACAAGCAGTGGCTGGGCTCCAAGCACGGAATAAACAACGTCAAATGCGGCACCTGCCACGGCGACGTGACAAACTACAGGGCCATGCCGGACAAGGCGGTCTGCATAGGATGCCACTCCCATCAGGTCAAACACATGCCCAAACTGGCCCTGGTGACCAATTGCTCTTACTGTCATAAGAGCCATTGGTTCAATGTTCACCAGATTGACAAGTACAAACGATTCGCAGTGGATAGAAAGATGCGCTTCAAGGTTCCGGGATTCTGAGATCACATCCCCGAATACCTTGCAATTGGGAGGACGCCATGAACATCAGTCGAAGAGAAATGATAAAATTGTCCGCGGCGGCGTTTGCCGCGAGTGCGCTCAATATACCGTTTTCCGAAACCGCGCACGCAGCCGGCGACAAGATCGTGGTGGACAAGTGGGTAAAAGGCGCTTGTCGATTCTGCGGGACCGGTTGCGGAGTCTACGTTGGAGTCAGAAAGGGCAAGATTGTAGGTGTCAGGGGCAATCCCAAGGCCGTGACCAATTTCGGATTCCTATGCGTAAAAGGCTTCAAGGGCTTTGTCTGTATGTACCATCCGGACAGGCTCAAGTATCCCATGATTCGCCAGGCCGACGGTAAGTTCAAGAAGGCCACCTGGAATCAGGCGTTGGACCATGTGACAGACAAGTTCAAGCAGCTTCGCTCCACCCATGGGAAGGACGCTGTTGCCTACTATGGATCGGGCCAGGCCATGACCGAGGAAAGCTACACGTTCAACAAGCTGTGGAAAGGCGGATTGAGTTCCAACAATGTGGAAGGCAATCCCAGACTTTGCATGGCGTCCGCGGTCGGAGGGTACGTGTCAACCTTTGGCACCGACGAGCCGGCCGGATCATATGCCGACATCGAGAAGGCAACGACGTTCTTTCTTCCGGGAACGAACATGTCGGAGTGTCACCCGATCCTCTTCCGGAGGATCGCGAGACAGAAGCTGAAACATCCCGACAAGATCAATGTTATCGTCTGCGAACCGAGATATACAGCCACCGCGCGAATCGCGGATGTTTGGCTTCCCGCGGACCCGGGTACCGACCTGGCGGTATTTCATTCCATGGCCCGAGAAATCGTGAACAACGGTTGGACGGACAAATTCTTCGTTCAGAACCTTTGTCGATTCACCACGGGCAAACAGGTCGTTGATTTCAAGGCCTATACAGAGTTTTTGCAGCAGTTCACTCCTGAGGCGGTTGAGAAGCTCACGCGCGTCCCGGCTGCCAACATAAGGGAGGCGGCACGGCTCTTCGCAACGCAGGGCCCCACCATGAGTCTGTGGACTATGGGGCTTAACCAGAGGACAAGAGGAGTCTGGGCAAACAACCTGGTCCACAACCTCCACCTCATCACGGGAAACATTTGCAGAGAAGGGGCCGACTCCTTCTCCATTACCGGCCAGCCCAATGCGTGCGGAGGCGTGCGCGAGACCGGATCGCTGTGTCACCTGCTGCCCGGAACCAGGCCGGTCAAGAGCCCGGCGGTCCGGGCCCAAATGGAGAAGGCCTGGAATATCAAGCCCGGAACAATAGATCCCAAACCCGGATTCCACACGATCAAGATGTTCGGTAGCCTCGGCGGGGAGAAGGACAAATCCAAACCCATCAAGGCCATGCTCACATGCACCACCAACCCGGCCCAGTCGCTTCCCAATGCCAACAAGTACTTCAAAGGTATGAAGGATTCGTTCCTGGTTGTGTTGGATATGTTCCCGACCAGGACCACCCAGTTTGCCGACGTTGTGCTGCCGGCCGCGTTCATTTATGAAAAGGGCGGCGTTTACGGGTGCTCCGAGCGGCGCAGCCAGCTGACCGACAAGGCTGTCGAGCCCCCCGGAGAGGCGAAATCCGATCTGTGGATCGGAGCCCAGATAGCCAAGCGAATGGGACTGGAAGATCTGATCCCTTGGAACGGGGATGACGCGCCGAAGAACTATCAAATGGCCTGGGACGATTATCGCGAATGCGTCAAGATGACCGAACACACGATCTACGGTATGACGTACGACCGACTGCGAAAGAGCGAAGAAGGCCTCCAGTGGCCGTGCCCAGACGTGAAAAGCCCCGGGACGGCCAGGCGGTACGTTCGGGGTCGAGATCCCATAATGGATATGCCCGACATCAAGAAAGTGCCTCCGCAATCCATGATCTACTTCTATGCCGACAAGAAAGGGGAAGGCAGGGCCAATGTGTTCCTCAGGAAATACGTGGGCGCGCAGGAAGTCCCGGACAAGGAGTTTCCGTTCTTCCTTACCACTGGTCGAGTCATAGAACACTGGCACACGGGCACCATGACCATGAGAGTGCCGGAGACCGCCCGCTCCCAACCCAACGCATACCTTGAGATTAATCCCCAGGACGCCAAGGCATACGGCGTGAGAAACGGTGATATGGTCAAGGTGACCAGCCGCCGGGGCTTCAACCTGCTCCCAGCGAGAGTGGTAAAGAACTCTCTGCCGGGCATTCTGTTCATTCCATGGTTTGACCAGGACTGGGACCGCATGGTAAACCGGGTGACCATTGACGCGTTCGACAAAGGCTCAAAGCAGCCGGAGTTCAAAATATGCGCGGTCAAGTTGGAACGTATCGGTGATCCCAAAGACTGTGCTGACATGAAACTGGTGTCCGACCTGAACACGCCTTTTCCCATAAAGGTCTGAGCTGACCGGAGAGTGGCTAAATGGTCATAACCGGCAGTGGGATCTTCATTGAGCCCGGCACTGACAGGGAGGTTCTGGAAAGCCTGAAAGGCTTTCCGGAAGTCACCTTCCAGGTGAAATCCGAGTCGGGCACGGAATTGGTGGTGAATCTGGAGGCCGAGAACAACCACGCCTTGGAAGATCTGTGCGTACGGCTCAAAGAGAATATCCCCCAGATCGTCGATATCGGCCACATGTACGTCAACTTTGAAGAAGAAGTGGAAAAGATCCAGGCGCCAGGGATCGACCGACCCGATCTTCACGACCCCGCACCAGACGACTGAGGACCCCGGGAGTCTGCCCGTACTGCCGCGTTTACGGGGACTTCTGTTGAATGGCGGCGCACGCGCCGGGCCGTCATAGCCGTACAGGGGCCAACGTCCGCACCAGTGAACTACGGCAAGGTCTTTCGTGATTCGATGCCTCGATTTCCAAGCATACGAGTTTTCATTTTTGCAATCAAATAGTAGTCCATTCGTGATGTGCCCCATCGCGACACAATGGCCGATAGGCCTTGTGTCCACATCCTGGAGAGTGGAGCTTTGAGCAACCCTTTCGGCAGTTTTTTACGCCGGGTCTTTATCTACGGCGACAATCCCCTTATCAACAGTTATCGAGAGAACTATCTTCGTCCCCCGGGGGCTGTAGAAGAAGAGCGATTCATGGCCCTGTGCATTCGTTGCAACCGCTGCCTGGAGGTGTGCCCCTACGATTCCATAGAACGTGCGGGATGGGGTCCCACGCTGGGCACCCCCTATGTCCTACCGGAGGCCAAGGCCTGTTATCTGTGTATGGCCTGCACTCGACTCTGTCCCACCAGTGCTCTGGACACCCGGTTGAAGAATCCCGAAAACGTACGCATGGGCAAGGCCAGAATCGATTTCTCAATTTGTTACAGCCATTTGTTCCTCGAACATGACACGCTTCCCGAAAACGCGGGCGCGAAAATCGGCGCTCTCTGCAACACCTGTTACAATGTCTGCCCATTCCCGGATAAGGCCATAAAGCTGCGGGACAACCTCTTCCCGGTGGTGACGGACGAATGCGTGGGCTGCGGTATCTGTGTGGAGAGGTGTCCGGTCCGCCCCAGGCGCGCTGTCAACATTGTTCCCACCGGCATGGGGCGTGTGGACCGGGCGGGATTCTATTATCGCAAGGCCCGAAAGTTCTATGAAACTTCTCTAACTCCCGGCCGAACGGATCCGTCCAAGGTGCTCAAAGGCAAAGATCTTCTGGACAAGAAACAGCGGATCCAGGGCGGCGGCGAAAGGCCGAAATTCCATTTTCCCTATGAGTCGCCGGCAGACGGCGAAGAGTGGGAGTGATGTTAAGCCCTTACAGAAGAATGTCACAGATCGGCGTTTTCGCGCTGATGTTTGTGATTCCGGTGCTCAACTCCTACGAGATCTACGCGATCACCGGGACATACTACGCCATCAACATAGGTGGACTCGGCATCACAGATCCGGTCGCGATTCTTCAGACGATTGTAGCCTCGGGTGAGTTGGCCCCTCCAATATTGGGATCTTTGATCTTCCCCGCGCTTCTTGCGCTGATTCTGGGGCGGGTTTGGTGCGGCTGGATGTGTCCGTACCACCTCATGACCGACGTGACGGCATGGCTGAGGGCCTGGTTCAGGAAGAGAATCCTCGGCAAGTCCGAGTGGGAAGCTCCTGTGGTTCCGAGACCTTTCAAGGCCAACATGATCAGATACGGGTTTCTGCTCGCAGGAACTCTTGCCGCGGGCGCCATCGGCATACCGATCCTCAACTACGTGAGCGCTCCGGGGATACTCAGCACCGAGGCCATGATACTGGTAAGGCAAGGGACTCTCTCGTTGGAGTTCGGGTTCATAGCCATGATCCTGCTCTTGGAGTTGTTCCTGTTCCCCCGCTTCTGGTGCAGGCTGTTTTGCCCGACAGGCGCTTGCCTCTCACTATTCCGGACACCGTTCACCATGACCGTGCGTTCCGCGGTCGGCGGGGGCAAAACAGCGTGCTGCAAGAATGAACGCTGCACCGAGGCCTGTCCAATGGGTTTGGCCCCATACGGTGAGGGTACGGACCTCCTTTGCACCAATTGTGGAGAGTGCATAGACGCGTGCAGCGCCAAAGATGGACCGGGGACATTGGGATTTACGGGCTTCGGGTAGGAGTAGCCAAGGAAAGTCCTGCTTACTCTTCGAGAGACGATATGCTATAAGAGGCTGGCGAGAGATAAGGGCATTGCCGGAAACAGCCTGTGGTGGAGCGACACTTTCATGAATAGATTACTGACGATTGCGTTGTGTGCCGCATTGCTGTGGCCGATCTTATGTGAATCCGCGGCCCCTGACCCCGCGGAACAGTACTTCCGAAAAGGCTACGAGGCTTCCATGGGCAGAGAATGGGAGGAAGCGATAAAATGGTACAACAAATCCATAGCACTGAAACCCAACAACCCTGAGGTGCGCTTCCAGCGGGCTGTGTGCATGGAAATGATCAACAGGGCCGCCGGGGCTGTCACCGATTATGAAAAAGTTCTTCAGCTCAGGCCCGACAATTATCTCGCTATGGAGTACCTGGCCAAGTTGTACGAGAAACAGGGCAAGTACCCACAGGCGGCGGCACTCTACAAGAAGGCTTTGCCTCTGGTTCGCGACGGCAAATGGCGTTCCATCGTAAGACGCTGGCTTTCGGATGCACAAAAGAAAATCAAAGCAGACGCCAAGAATCGGAGACACGGTAAAAAAGCCCAAGGGGAAAAGCCGCTGTATTGAGATGGATTCGCTTGTATTTTGGTGACTTGAAGATCACCCTGGGAAATTCCCTAAGGGCCTGCCACGAAATAACGTTGGCATTTTCCTGTAGGGGCGGACCCCGGATCGGAGTCCGGGGCAGGCTCTATGTGTCCGCCCTTTCCCGCGTGCGCACCCCTACAATTGCGTCAGCAACCTGTTGCAAGGTTTGTTTTGTGACACACCCTGAGAAGCCCTCCATCAGCCCACCTTCTGCAGGCCCTCGAAGATGCTCCTGATCTCCTGCTTGATGGTCTTGATCTGTTCGGTCTTTTCAAGAAGCCGGTTGACAACTTGCTCGTCGTACGCGCGAAGAGAGGCCTTTGAAAGCTGTCCCGACGTGTCCTCCGCCTGAACACCGTCGGTCCAAACCTTGGCAAGCTTGTACACCTCTATTCCGGCTCCGTCATCCGACAATCCGACAACTTGATCACCCGGTTTAAGCTCTTTCATGGAACCGCTCCTTTCGGCCGGCAGTGAAGCCCACCTTGAAAGTTTTCCTCTCCTACATTATAGGACTCCGGAAAACGTTTTGCCACAAGACTCAGGATGCTCTCAGCGCGTCGACGATCTTCAGCCTTGCCGCGCTCCACGCGGGCAGCAGTCCGCCGACAAAACCCATAGCCACGGAAAATCCGACTGTGGACAGAGCGATCTGCGGCGTGAGTTGAAAGCCGAAGGCCAGCTCTGAAAAGGTCTGCCAGTTCATGGTCGATATGGTTAAGAAATGAAGTAGGGAGCCGGCGGCCACTCCGGCCAGGCCTCCTATTGATCCCAACAGAATCGCTTCGGTCATGAACGAAGTCACTATGGCGCGGCTTCGGAAACCCAGGGCGCGCAGGGTTCCAATCTCGCGAATTCGATTGGCCACAGCCGCGTACATTGTGACCATCGCGCCAAGTATCGCTCCGACGCTGAAGAAAATCGTCATCGCCAATCCCAATATGCGAATGAACTGGGCCATGATCTCGGATTGTTCTCTGTAGAAAGCAATTTCTCGCTTCACCTGAACCGTGAGGCGCGGATCGCTCTCCATTCGTTTTCTGAAATCAGTGAAAGCCCGTTTCCCCGGAATCCTTAGAATCAGCGCGGAATAGTTGTTCCTTCGGAACGCGGACATGAGCTGATCCACATCGCCCCACACCTCAGAATCGAACGCGGTGGTCCCGGCGTCAAAGACACCGACGACCCTCCATTCAGTGAGCGCAAACCTCAATGTTCCACCCAGGGAAGCGCCCCGTATCCTTTGGGCCATGTTGCTCCCCGCTATGATTTCATGGGAACCGACGCGGAAAAGCCTACCTGAAATCAATTTCACCTGACCTCTCAGGGCAAGGGATTTCGCTCCGACTCCTCTTACCACCACGTTGGCCGGTTCCCCAGTGGCTTTTCGCGGAAGAGTCACCAGGACCATCGATTCCTTCGCGGAAATGGTCTCCCCCAGAGGGCCGCGCTCCACCTCAGGTTGCACCTCGACAACACCGGCATCTTCGCGGGAAATGGCGCTGCTGATCTCGGTTTCCGCGGCCGCCCGCAAAACAATGGCGTTCTCCGGTGATCCGGTATCGGCCAGAGTCTTTTCCAGACCTTCCGCCAGCATAAGAACCGCCACGAAAACGAATGAAACCAGGGCCATCCCTCCCGCTGTAAGTACAGTTGTCAGCTTGCGGGTCCATAGATTTCGTAGACTGTAGCTGAAGGGTATCCTCAAAACTTGTTTTTCCGCCTCTGATTTTGCTCTTTTGAAGCATAACACGGCCGCGTTTCCCAAGGAAATCGCATCATTCAAGAGCTCTTTTCAGCGAGGTGTTTTCCGGCTCCACTCCAAAGACCTGCGCAAATGAGCGAGCAACGGAGTCCATTACGGAACGGGTTTCAACAGGGTGATCCAAAAGGTCATTGAGGCTGACCATTGTTATGTCCGGCATCCCACACGACACCATCAGCGGGCCCGGATCTATAGATAGATCCACATTAAGGCTGAACCCGTGATAAGTCACCCGGCGCCGTACTCGTACACCGATGGAACCGATCTTGTCCCGAGTATCAGTCCAAACCCCGACCTTGCCGGCCTGTCGGAAGCCCCGGACACCGAACTCTGCAAGCGCCACGATCAGGGTCTCTTCCAGTTGATAAACGTACTCCCTGATGGAGAGACCCGCAGATTTCAGATCCATGATCGGATAGCCGACTATCTGGCCCGGTCCATGGTAAGTGGCTTCTCCTCCGCGATCAACCGAGTGCAAAGCGATGCCGCTTGACTCAAGATCTTCAGCGGAAACCAGCAGATGAGACTCGGCTCCTCTCTTGCCGAAAGTTATGGTGGGAGGATGTTCCAGGAGCAACAGGACGTCGGGCGACCATCCTGAGATCTTTCTCTGAACAATTTTGCCTTGGATCTCGATGGCTTCGATGTACTCGGTCAAAGGTAGGCGTACGACCAGCATTGCGGCCCTAGGTAGGGGAGGCGGAGCCTCCCGGTATGCATTCCCAGGCAGAGCCTGGGAACGAGAGGAAGGGACCTTTATGTTTCGTTGTGCCTCTTGTTTCTAGGCATGTAACTCGGTATGAGACACCGCTTCGGATTTACGTATGGAGGATGTTTGGAGGGAAGAGGCTGAGTCTCCCCCTCCAAGGCATGGCGCCGCGTGACATCATAGACAGGTCAAACGGGTCATGGCCAACCCTATGATGTCACACCTTCTCAACTATCATTGCCGCACCCATACCGCCGCCCACGCAGAGTGTGGCCAGTCCTCTCTTAGCATCCTGCCTCTTCTGCATTTCGTGCAACAGGGTGGTCAGAATGCGGGCCCCGGACGCGCCAATTGGATGTCCCATAGCAATGGCTCCACCGTTGACGTTTGTCTTATCCGGATCGAAACCCGAATCCTTCATGACGGCAAGGCACTGAGCGGCAAAGGCTTCGTTGGCTTCTATCAGGTCGATGTCATTAATGGTGAGACCGGCCTTTTCCAACGCCTTCTTTGTTGCCGGAATAGGACCCAGGCCCATCACCTTGGGATCAACGCCCGCGGCTGAGTAAGATACGATCTTGGCCATGGGTTTGAGCCCTTTTTCCTGAGCCTTTTCGGCAGACATTACCAGCACCGCTGCCGCTCCGTCATTGATACCGGAAGCGTTTCCCGCGGTAACGGTGCCGTCCTTCTTGAAAGCAGGCCTCAGCTTGGCCATTGCCTCCGACGTTGAACCGAGACGTGGATGCTCGTCAGTATCAAAGACCTTGGGATCGCCCTTTCGCTGTGGAATCATCACAGGGACTATTTCATCCTTGAAGCGGCCTTCCTGGATTGCCCTTTCAGCTCGCTGCTGGCTTGAGAGACCCATTTTGTCCTGGTCTTCGCGAGTGAGCGCGTACTGTTCGGCCACGTTTTCCGCGGTCAACCCCATGTGGTAGTTGTTGAATATTTCCCACAGTCCATCGTGAATCATCAGGTCCACCAGGACGCCGTCGTTCATTCGCACCCCCCACCGAGCCTTGCTCGCGGCATAGGGAGCGGCTGACATGTTTTCCGTGCCTCCTGCGATGATAGTGTCCGCATCACCGGCCTTTATGCACTGAGCGGCCAGGGATACCGAACGCAAACCTGACGCGCACACCTTGTTGATCGTCATGGCAGGGACCTCCTGCGGTATCCCTGAGCCGATCAGCACCTGTCGGGCTACGTTTTGACCCAGACCGGCCTGAAGCACACACCCGAAAATCAGTTCGTCAATGGCGGCCGGGTCGATGCCGGTCCTTTTGATCAACTCCTTGACCGCAATCACCCCCAGTTCGACTGCCGGGATCGTTGTAAGAGATCGACCGAACGTGCCTACCGGCGTACGAACGGCATTTACGATGACAACTTCCTTCATGAAAAAAACCTCCTTGAGAGTCCCAGTGTGGGGACGAGCTATATGGGAAAGGGCGCTTCGAGCGTGTCAGCCGGCCCGCCTCGCTGCTGCGACCTCGCCCTTGGTTTCAAAATCTTGCAAGCATCATATAGTATTTTTTGAAAGTTCTCCCGGATTGACTCATCGGGGCGCCCCTTCTTTCCCGCTTCTTTCTCGAAAGACCGTAGCCCTGAAGGGGCGTCGGAAAATAGCCCGGCGATTCATCGCCGGGTAAGGGCTAGAGAGCCCTACGCTTCTCAGGGCTCAGATTTTTCGGGACCTTGATCCCCCTCTGTTGATAGTAAATGAACGCGCCCTCATGGAGCGGGATATTCATTCCCTTCAGGGCCGTTTCCGGATCCAGATCCCGGCTCGCGGGGTGTAATCTCGCAAGATAGTCCAGATTCTCAAATAGGGTCTTTGTTAGAGCATGGACCACCTGGTTGTCGAGAGATGAGGTCACGGCCAGCAGAATTCTCCGTCCTACAGTGCGCAACGTTCGGTTCTGTCCGGGATAGGTTCCACGTGGAATTGTCGTAGCAGACAGGCCGTGCAGGCCTGTCTGCCGTATCGCGGTCATTTGGGCATCGGTCATCTCAAGGAAATCCAGTGACAGACCTTTCTCTTTCAAAAGGCTGCTGACCCGCGGAATCGGTATACCTCCCGAAAGCGCGAGAGCTTCTACGGTCTCTCTTTTCATTGCTTCCACCGCGGCCCTGTTGCTCATGGAACGAAGCCGCACCCTGGGACCGGACGCGCCCAGAGTTTTCAGGAGGATCTCAGTTACGATCCGGTTTCCGCTGCCCGGCAACCCTGTAGCAAGAGTCAAGCCTTCTAGGTCCTTGATGCCGCCGGTTTTGAGTCTGTCGGACCGGATGAGCACATGAAGGGCATCGTCCCATAAGGCCGCTATACCGCGTAACCCCCGAACCCGGCGTCCCCGGTACATTCCCACCCCTTTGAAGGCCATTGAACAGAACAGGTTGTCAACGAGTATCAGGTCCGCGTCAGCGATCCGTAGAGCCTCGATGCTCTCCTTGGGACCTTCGGAGACGGCCGCTGAAACCCTGATTCCAGCCTTCCGAAGCCTGGTGGTCCACAAGGACGCCATTCCGAGTCCCACATGATATCGCGTGTCTCCCGGCATCCCTGTGGCTATCAACACCGAAATTCTGGCCGAATTTCTTTCGCCCGGGGCCGCGTCCCGCGCGCCCGTGGTCAAGAATAACCCGGTAACCAGAACCATGGCCACTATGCGATATCTTGACCGGCCCGCGCCGCAATGGTCGGAAGAGCGATTTTTCATCTGGGACCGGCCTGCTTTCACTGGGTCTCAAACCAATGGGGAGAATTCAGGGCGCCAAAACGACAGCAGCAGGTGAATTGACGGCCTGAGCCCTCATACCAACTTACATGCCTAGAAACAAAGGCACAACGAAGTATGAAAGTCTTTTCCGTTGTTCACTGGTCCGGGGCTTCGCCTCAGACAGGGTACGCGAAGAGCGCGCACTCTGCGCATAGACTTGGAAGGGAGGCCCTGGCCGGGCAGGCATTTCAACGTCATGTTACCGACATCTGTCATGTCACGCAAGCTGTCCGGGGCCCGCTCATTCGCCCCACAACGACGAAGCAATCCCTATATTCAGCGCGCAGGAGATTGCTTCGCTCCGCTCGCAATGACATCTACCGGGAGCCCCCCGAATGACTGAAGGATTGCGTGATGGCCCAGTTTTCCCTTTGAAATAAAGCTGTTATGTGTTAAACTTAAAGGTGAAGTGATCTCCTGGTCAGTGAATCGGTTCAGGATTGCCATCTAATCCCGGCACGCGGCCCCGCGTCAGGAGATCCCGACCAAATAACCGTTTCCCAGCATTGGTCACAGCGGATCTCCCGATTTGGGGGAACTCCGATTCTGACCAATGAGGCGAAAATAAGGTATAAGTATAGAACTGAGTTGATCTGATGGCAAAGAGAAATTTTTGTCGACTCAGCCGTGGGAGAGACAATGACCATTCCAAGCGATCACAGGGTTGTTTCCGGCATTGCCGCTGGACCATTGGGAGAGCAGATGACACACGGCGTGCGGGCCTCGCGTAGGTCGGCATTTCTGAAACATTCAGCGGGCCGAATTGTTTGCACTGCTGCACTGCCGGTCCTGCTGGTTTTGGTGTTGTGTTCAGCCCCTTTTGCGGTGGGTCACGCGTTTGGGGCCGGCAAGTACGCGTCCATAGGGGATTCCGGGCAGAAACGGGAAAAGGCGACCACTGAGCTGGTGGAAGGGAAGATTCTCCGATTTACGAATGAGGAGCGCGCTCAAAGGGGGTTGGCGCGGCTTCGACCCAGCCGAGCCTTGGAATTCATGGCCAAAACGCACAGCAACAATATGTGTCGCACACGCAGTTTAGAGCACGAATCCCGTAAGTTTCCGAAAGGGTGGCGGACCTTTGGGGGTCGGCTAAAGCGTGTGGGCCTGGGCTCAGGCGCTGAGAATATCGGTTATCGGGGCCTGCACGGCAGTTCCGATCGATGGGCCGAGCAAATGGTCAAGGGATGGATGAACAGCCCATCGCACCGGAAAAACATACTTGATCCCAGATTTCGATATCTAGGAGTGGGTATCAGGCCTTGCGCCAACAAGTTGGGGTACGCAACGCAGGTGTTTTCACGCCGTTCAGGTAAGGTTCGGTGACATGGAATGAGTGATCTAATGTAATGGTTCACCGGGCTTGAAGCGGTTCTGCGCCCGGTGAGAACGCAGGGGGCGACTCATCTCCCCCATACGTAATTCCGGGAGCTTGTTCGGTTCGCGGTGAACGGTTACGATCTATAGTGATGCGCACTGATATTGGGTGTTAAGATCACCCTCCCCCTGCCCCTCCCGTGGCGGGAGAGGGTTAGGGTGAGGGGGTTCCATCTGGAAAACCCATTTTCAATGCGTCGCACTATAATAGCGGAGCAAAGTGGGAAAAGGTGGTTCCCGTGGGTTCAAAGGTGTTGGAGGTGATGTTGGCCCTGGTTCTGATTGTGGGACTGGCCGGTTGCGCAACGACTACTCCCCACGAAAGGGCTTCTACGGAAGATTCGAAAATAGTCGAAGAGGACCTGACTGACACCGCGCCGGATCGCAGTGAGGCCGACGTGACCGGTCCCTCGCGTTCGTCGGATGTGGTGGATTCACCGGTCCCCTCTTATGATCAGCCTCCGCACTACGAGCCACCGGTTGATGGTGAACCGCAGGCCGCGCAGGATCAACAGTCTCCCTTGAATGAAACCGAGTCTTCGCGTCCACCGCGGAAGTTCAAATGGAGGGACCGAAAAGGCGCTCAAAAGGGCTGGGAACTGTCGAACGAGGGAGAACAGGATGAGGACCCGGGCTCGGATCAATAGAGTTGCGCACAGGGTCGTACTGTTTGACGAATGGTAACCGTTCACCGGGAGATGTGCAAGCTGCTGAAATCACGATGGGGGAGGTTTGGAGGGGGAGATGAGTCTCCCCCTCCATTCTCACCGGGCGCAGAGCCGCCTCAAGCCCGGTGAACCAATACGACGAATGTGTCCGCCCCTTCTTCTGCCGGAAAAGACCTTGGTTTGATGTGATTGCCCGTTCAAAGTCACTTCACCGCTGTAGGATGAAAGGTTCCGTCCCAAATAGGGCCCTCCGCCATTATGACGGCATGGGATGGATCAGAGGAGAATTCTATCAGGATGTCCAACATCTTCCTGAACCGTCAGTTCGTGCTGGTGGCCGCGGCCAATCATTTCCTTTTCCTCATTGTTGCGACCTGGAGTCTCTTACCGCTCTACATTGTGGAAATCGGCGGTGACAAGACTGACGTGGGTCTGGTTATGGGGTCCATGGGAGTTACCTCTCTGGGGTGCCTTCCTGTGGTCGCCCCACTCATAGACCGGTACGGCAGAAAGCTCTTCATTATCGTGGGATCGTTGATTGCGGGGCCTTCCAATCTCGGATATCTGTGGTTTGACAGCTACTCTCACCTGATGATTGCGGTTCGATTGGTTCAAGGATTGGCCTTTGCCGCATGTTTCAATGCCTGTTCCACCGCGGTGGTGGACCTGGTTCCTCAGGAGAGACGCGCGCAGGGGATCGGTCTCTTTGGGGTTTCCGGCTCCCTGGCCGTAGCTGTCGGGCCTTACCTCGGGGAGAAAGCGATCCTCGCGATGGGCTTTGGCGCCTACTTCACGCTTCTGGCGGCATTCGGGTTGATGGGATTCGTGGCCGGCCTTGCATTCAAAGAACCCTCGAGAACCGAGCGACCCGGCGAAGCACAGGGTTTCTTCACGACGGCCTATAGGGGAGGCTACCTGTCGATGATGGTTCTGGCCGCAGTCTTCGGTTCCGGATTCGCTGCAATGAGCACTTACTTTCCCCTCCTGGCCCAAGAACTCGGCCTACGGGTGGCAACCTTTTTTGCGGTTTACGGGGTGAGTCTGATTTGCGTACGGGTGCTGCTCGGACAGCTTGCCGACCAAATCGAGCGAGGAAAGCTGATCCTTGCATGTCTGGTGGGGTTTGGCATAATGCTGGTCCTCACTTCCCGGATAGACTCCCAATGGGATACAGCTCTTGTCGGCGGCTTCTTCGGGCTGTTGCAAGGTTTATCCTACCCGGCAATGATGGCCCGGATGGTTGATCGGTCCGAAGAGAACAACCGGGCTGTCGTGGTCTCTCTGTTTACGGGATCCTTTGGCCTGGGCATCCATCTTTCAGCGCTGGCATGGGGATTCATCGCGGATCTGGAAAGTCTGGCGGTCATGTACCTTGTGGCAGGTCTAACAATGTTTGTGAGCGCCGCGGCGTGGGCGAAGCTCGTTGCGGGAAATAGGACCGGATAAGATTGCCGCCGGCAGCTCCGCGAAGTGATATGATAAATGCCACAAAGATGACGGAGTAATTGCAAATGAAGATCAATCTAAATCTTTATGCGTCGTTCAGGTCCCGTCTGCCTGAGGAAGCCCTGCTGAATTCCGGTGAAATTGAAGTGGAAGAGGGCGCAACAGTGGGGAAGATCCTTGCTCAAGTGAACATCGCGGCCGATGATCCGAAGATTATTTTTCTCAATGGAATCCACGCGGGCCTGGAAGACACCCTCGAAGATGGAGATCGACTCGCTATCTTCCCACCCATTGCCGGAGGGTGAGAGCGCGCTGATCGAATGCCTCGTCCGAGGCTAAGCCGCGGACCAGTGAACAACGGAAAGGGCTTTCATGCTCGGTTGGCGCGTTTGAAGGCTTGGAACTATCAATCCCTGGGGTAAACGCTCAGGCATTCAGCGCAGCGGTACACCTTTTCTCTGGCCAGTACCATGAATCCTCCGACGGCCAGAAACACTGATCCCGCCATCATCATCAGCCCTGTACCGAATACTACCATTAGCCTGCCAAAGGAATATCCGTCGAAGAAGTGTAGAGACGCAGCCAAAAGGAGACTCAAAACGAATATGATTCCGGAAAAGACAAAGGCCGTCAGACTCTGTTTTCTGTCGTAAATTCCCCGAATACCCGGCTCAAGCTCTGCCTGACATCGGTCACAGGCCGCTCTTTCCGGTAGGTTTATTTCCTCGTCGTCCCCGTAGGGAATAGCTGTGCCGACCAATTCCTCGTCAAAGGCGGCCTCGTCAGAGGTCTCCTCTTCCTCGAACTCATAACGATCCCCGAAACCCACATCATCAATTCCGTGCTGCGACGCGGCCGCGCTCGGGTCCGATGGAATATGATCGTTCCCGGGTTCGGATTCAGCGAATTCGTGAGGAGAAGCTCCGCAGTCCGGGCAAACGTCAAACACCGTCTCAGTGGACACCCCGCACGACTGGCACACAAAGCCGTATTCGGTGGAACTAGGCTCATGGCCTTGTAGATCAACATCAGGATCATCCGAGCACCTTGCAGCGAAGTCCTCGGGAAAGAGGATGCCGCGCTCCTCGAGCATGGTGTAGAATCTCTCTACCCCGGGGGCGGTAAGATGGTATTTTCTCATCAATTCTGCGTCACTTACCCCTGCGTGGAAATCTTCCAGGAAATCCTTGACCTTGATGGTGCGCTTTTCGTAAGTATTCTGGGTTGTGTTCATGGTCTTCACCTCTCGTCAGCAATTCCCGGCCATTATAGCATAATGGCCAGAAATATCAAGAAAGATATACGGTTGGCGCGATTATCGAGAAACAACCTGAGCTATATTGTCGGCTAAACCGGCAAATTCGGTGATTGCTTGGCTGCGCCGGGAATGAGATACGGAAGGAACCACCCCAAAAGCGGAAGGGTCAGAAAAGGAGATTTTGGTTGCTTCACTTTATGATCCTGGTGTGTTATAGAGATGTTCCTATTGGACGACCTTGCGCCTTTTCCGGTCTGCCGAGAACCAAATCGTTAGATATGGGTCAAATGAATCAAGTCGATATGATCGAGGAGGAAAAACATTCATGAGTATAGTCGGTTGTAAGATGAACAGAACCATTTTGGCGGTGGTCGCGGCGATTGCCCTGTCGGCGATCATTGTTCCGGTTCCTGCACACGCTTCCGGACCCGCGTCTCTTGAGGCGCTGGGCAACGCGTTCGTTGAGATAGCGGAGAAAGTTACACCTGCTGTTGTTAACATAAGCTCCACGCGAAAGATGAAGTTCACCTCGAGACGTGGTGGCTCGGAAAATTCCCTCAAGAACCACCCATTTCGCGAATTCTTCGGTGACGACTTTTTCAAGCGCTACTTCAAGAAAGGTCCTCACGGAAGAGGCTTCCGCTCTCGCGGGATGGGGTCCGGAGTCATAGTATCGCCGGACGGGTACATTTTGACCAACAACCATGTTGTACGGAATGCCGACGAGATCAAGGTAACCCTGCCGGACAAGCGATCTTTCAAGGCCAAGATCGTGGGCACGGACAAGGAGAGCGACATAGCGGTCATCAGAATCGACGCAAAGAATCTTCCTACGGCCAGTCTGGGAGATTCGGACAAGCTTCGAGTGGGTGAGATAGTCGTGGCTGTTGGAAATCCCTTCGGACTCAACAAGACCGTCACATCGGGAATAGTGAGCGCGAAAGGGCGAACCAACGTAGGAATCATAGACTACGAGGATTTCATTCAGACCGACGCAGCGATCAACCCGGGCAATTCCGGGGGCCCGCTTGTCAACATAAAAGGGCAAGTGATCGGCATAAATACAGCAATTGCGTCCCGCAGCGGCGGTTACCAAGGCATCGGATTCGCGATTCCGTCCAATTCCGTGAAACTGATCATGGCCGACCTCATCAAGGAGGGCAAGGTTCGCCGCGGTCTGTTGGGCGTAAACATCCAGAATCTTACCGAGTCATTAGCCAAGTCGTTCGACAGGGAAAATTCCGATGGAGCCCTGGTTTCCCAGGTGGTGCCCGGCAGCGCTGCCG
>CAZGNL010000020.1:0-44321 GCA_964527475.1 uncultured Syntrophaceae bacterium | reverse complement strand
CGAGTGGGCCCTCCATTCTCACCGGGCGCAGAACCGCTTCAAGCCCGGTGAACCACTACTCCGAAACCATTTAGCCGACATGAACGTCGGTAAGGGCAATTTATTGGAGGCACTGTGTTGAATGAGAAGGTGATCCGGAGCATCAAACGGGCGCCGGTAATGGTCGTAGGCGACGTGATGGTGGATGAGTATGTTGTCGGCCACGTGGATCGCATTTCACCGGAGTCGCCGGTTCCCGTGCTCGTAGCCAGAGACAGGCTTCGTAGGCTCGGGGGCGCGGGCAACGTGGTGGCCAACCTGGTTTCCCAGGGAGCGGCGGTGGCATTGCTGGCCGCGATCGGCGCGGACAATGCCGGGCATTGGTTCAAGAACCATTGCGAGGAACTCGGTGTGGAGACTTTTTGGTTGAAGGAGCTTGATTCTCGCCCCACGACGATGAAGACAAGGGTTGTTGCAAAGCATCAACAGATTGTCCGCATAGATGATGAACACCCGGCCGGCATCCCGCCTGAAATAGAGAAGGAAGTCCTCCCGGCGATCACGTCGGTTATGGCCCAGGTGAAGGCTGTAATCGTATCCGATTACGGCAAAGGGTTCCTGACCCCCAATATTTTGGAGACAATAATGTCCTCCGCCAGAGAGAACGGCCTCCCCGTCCTGGTGGACCCAAAGGGGCTCGATTACACACGCTATCGGGGGGCTACATACATAACCCCCAACGCCAGAGAGGCGTCACAGGCCTCCGGGATTGAACTGGTGGACAGCGAATCCATCGCTGAAGCGGGACGTATCCTGCTGGCTCAGGCCGATGCCGAGGGCGTGGTCTTGACCCGCGGACGGGAAGGGTGCACGCTCATCACACGGGACAAGGTCCTGGACTTTCCTGTAAAGCCTGTTGAAATAATCGACGTGACCGGCGCGGGTGACACCGTCGCTGCCACATTGACACTGGCCGTGGCCAGCGGGCTGTCCATACAAAACGCAATCAGGATGGCCAACATTGCAGCTTCACTTGTGGTTTCCAGGTTCGGCGCGGCTACCGTCACTTTGCAGGAGATCGTGGACAGAGTAAACGAGACATCACCGGATACGAAAACGCTGAGTTTCGGGGAAATGGCCACTGTGCTTCGCAGCCCCAGGATGCAGGGTAAGAAAATCGTTTTCACGAACGGCTGCTTTGACCTTTTTCACACGGGACATTTGGAGACACTGCGTCAAGCCTCTACCATGGGTGACGTGCTGGTTGTCGGGATCAACTCGGACAAATCGGTCGCGAGCATAAAGGGCAAAGGACGCCCCATCATCTCCCAGTCGAATAGGGCCGAATTGGTAACATCTCTAAGCTTTGTGGATTACGCTGTGTTGTTCGACCAAGACACGCCTCTTGAACTCATAAGAGAAGTTCGCCCGGACGTGCTGGTGAAAGGTGAGGACTGGAAAGGCAAGAAGGTTGTGGGGGAAGAAATTGTCAAGGCCAGAGGTGGTCGGGTGGAATTCATCCGCTACAGTTCCGACATTTCCACATCCAAGATCATAGAGAAGATTCGTCAAAAGGCATGACGGAAGCTGGAGCTTCTCATCATACCGTTTCGCGAATATTATTGTAATCCGGGTTTGCCGCGAGAGAGGTCTGTGTCAACGAGCAGTCCGTGGCTTCGCGCAAAGCATAGACCCAACGGATCGGGGTCAGGTCTTGCTTCTTGCCCTATTCCTTTTGCGGCCATGAAGCGAATCAAGACACAAGACCCCCACCTTGCGATGGGATTCCCGCCGGTCATCCCATCCTACGTGCTGTTTTTAGGCATGTAAGTTGGTATCAGGGGCTCCTAGAGTTTTATTTCTATGATGGAGTTCTTCTTGAGTTCCTTCATCCATTCCTTCATTCGGAGCTTCATTTTCTTGGCCGCGAGGATTACTGAGATCTTTTGTCTCACCTTTTGGTACTCTTTCTCTTGAGCGGGCGTGAGCAATCCGAGGGACTCCTTCGGCTGTTTCGGGGCCTTGGCCGAGTTGGATTGGCGATCGTTTTTCGCTTCCCGGGACTCTGATCTCTTCTTTTGGGCGGCCTCTCTTCGTTCTCGCTGCCTTTTGCTTCTTTCCGCAGCTTCTTTCCATTGCCTTTCCAGGTGCTTACGGTACTCCTTCGGAAGGGGTATCCTTTTCTTTTTTCGACCTTTCGCGTCTTGTAGGTAGAGTAGAATAATACCTTTGGGGCCTGGCAAAGGCCGCGTCGCATGTCCGACTTGGAGGCTTCTGACCAACTGTTGCCAGTCCGCCTTGAGTTCCGAGGATTTCATGTATCCCAGATCGCCGCCGGCTGTCGCAAACGGGCCTTCGGAATACTTCTTGGCAAGCTTGCCAAAATCCGCGCCTGTCTGTGCCTCTACATAGATCTTGGTTGCCCTGTCCATTACCTTCTTCCGGACCGACTTCTTGGCCCCGGGAGGAATCGACAGGACTAATCGCCTCAATCTGACTTTGCCGCCCACAAACACCGTCATGTGGGTGGGGATTTCACGTTCATGCACCTCTTGCTGATTTTCGGGAGCGTTCTCGCTTCGAAACAGCTTTTGGTACTGCTCATCAATCTTGTCTTGATTCCTCCTGAAGTAGATCTGTCTTTCCTCTTCGCTCAAAGGCACCTTTTGCCTGACCTCCACGGACATCAATTCCCCCAGCAGGATATGGCGTTTCATTAGTTCTCGGTATTCCACATAATTCGTGCCGTTCGCGGACAGAACAAGTACAAACTGACCCCGGGTCAGCTTGTTGCGCTTCCTATTCGCGTCTATTGTCACATCGACCGCTTTGTCCGGAATCTTGAGGCCTTTGCCGGCAGCATCCTGTTCCATGAGACGCATCACTATCAGCTCATCGAGTATCTCCCTTTCGGTCGGCACTTTGTTCAGGGGGGCCAAGCCGAGGTCCAGGTTGAAGTTTCGCCTGATGAAGGGACGTTTGTGTTTCCGGATGTCCGAAACGAGTATGACGTCGCCATTCACAATTGCGGCCACCCTATCAGTGTAGACCTCGCCCCATACGGGTGAGGCCAAACTCAGGGAAGCAAGGAGCAAGAGAAAGACCTTGGGTATTTTCAGATTCATTGTTCCTGATCCGACAAATTTTCGGGGCTTGTTCCGCTGCGTGCCAGGGCGCGTCCAGGGTGAAGACTACACCATGCGACAGCAGAGTCGCAAGAAGCGTGTGCAGTTTTCCGTCCGCGTCCCGGAGGGACGACTGAAAATCGGGGCCGCGCTATGAGAGAATTCAAGCGTCCCTCCGGGACAGCAGACTGAATCTAGTGACGTACGGTTTTCCGCAAACTCTCCATGAGTTCACCAGCCTGAACGATTTGGGATTCCGGGTCCACCTTCCCGATCCTATAGGTCAGCCGATCACCGGGCAGGACACGAACTCGCCCCGCCTCTTTCTGTGCCCAGGCAATCAGCAGTTCCGGATCCAGGGGAGTTTCCGGATCGAAACTGACAACCAGGTCGCGTCGATTGTAGCCGAGTTTGACGATTCTTATCCGTTTCATGGCAACTCTGATTCCCATTATCCGGATCAGGTTACCAACCTGCTCCGGGGGCGCGCCGTAGAGGTCCATCATTTCTTCTTCGATCCGGTCGATCTCGGTTACAGCTTCCGCCCTTGACAGCCGCTTGTAGAGGTTCATCCGCTGCCTTGGGTCGGGAACGTATTCCTCGGGGATCAGCGCTTCCAACCTGAGTCTTATTTCCGGGTTTATCTTGGGGTGCGGCTTTTCACCTTTGATTTCCCTTACCGATTGCTCCAACAGATCCAGGTACATCTCGTATCCCACGAGATTGACGTGTCCGGACTGGGAAGTCCCCAACATATTGCCCGCGCCTCGGATCTCCATATCCCTCATTGCAATTCTGAAACCTTGGCCGAGACTCGAGTGCTCCTGGATCACGGCGAGCCGTTTGATTGCGTCAGGAGTCATGAGGGACTCCGGCGGGGTGAGGAGATAAGCGTATGCCCTGGACTGAGACCTTCCCACGCGCCCCCTGAGTTGATAAAGATCCGCGAGCCCGAAGGTGTCGGCTCTTTCGATGATTATGGTATTGGCGCGCGGAATGTCGAGTCCCGACTCGATGATACTGGTACAAACGAGCACATTCAGGTTTCCGCTGACAAAGTCCGTCATTACTTGTTCAAGATCCCGGTCGGCCATCTGGCCGTGGGCCACGCGAAAAATCCCTTCCGGCGCCAGCTTCTGAAGTGACGCGGCCCTTTTGAATATGGTGCGTACTCGGTTGTGCACGTAGAAGACCTGCCCCCCCCTCTGCACTTCCCTCAGAATTGCCTCTCTGATAACCTCATCGGATTGCCGCACCACGTGGGTCCGAATAGACTTGCGGTTGAGCGGGGGTGTCTCGATCACGGACAAGTCCCGTATCCCCGTCAGTGAAAGGTTGAGTGTGCGTGGGATGGGCGTGGCGGTCAGAGTCAGCACATCGACCTGGGCCTTGAATTTCTTGATTTTCTCCTTGTGCGTTACCCCGAATCGCTGTTCTTCATCTACCACGAGAAGCCCAAGATTTTGAAAAGAAACATCTTTGTGCAACAGCTTGTGGGTTCCGATGACTATGTCGAGTGTGCCCTTTTTCAGTCTCTCCATGATATCTCTTTGGTCGGCTTGTGTTCGGAACCGGGACAGCGCGTCTACAACGATTGGGTAGTTTTCGTACCTGCGTGTGAAAGTGTCGTAGTGTTGCTGGGCGAGCACGGTCGTCGGAACGAGCACGGCCACCTGTCTTCCGTCCATAACCGCCCGGAAGGCCGCCCTGAGAGCCACCTCAGTCTTACCGTAACCCACGTCGCCGCACACGAGGTGGTCCAAGGGTTTGTCGGAATCCATGGATTGCATTACATTGTCGATGGCTCGCGCCTGATCGGGGGTCTCCTCGAACTCAAAAGCTGCTTCGAAAGCCGCGAAGCTCTCGTCGCACGGAGAATAGGGATCTCGTCCGGACACTTCTCTTTTTGCGTAGATTCTTAGTAGTTCGTGAGCCATTTCCCGAATGGACTGCTTCACCCGAGCTTTGGTCTTGGCCCAGCCCTTGCCGCCAAGGCGGTCTATCTTGGGAGGCTCTTGCGACCCTGAAACATATTTCTGTATTACCTGGAGGCGCTCCAGGGGATGGTAGAGCAGGTCCCCCCCCGCGAACTCGATTACCATGACTTCGCCTGGAATCCCGTCGAAATCTTTTCTAATCAGTCCACGGAATATCCCGATTCCGTAATCCTCGTGAACTACCGCTTCATCCTCGGCCAGATCGGCCAGTGAGGAAACCAGAGTTCCCCGCGCCCTTCTCGGGGCCGCACTCCTCACTCTGGCGCCGAATATCTCTTCCTCGGTGATAACAACCCGCCGCGCCTGCTCCATCCGAAAACCGGAAGAAAGCTCCCCTATGTAAACGCGTATGCCGGGTGTTGGGTCAGAGTCGAGATTGGAGCGGTCAAATCCTTCTCCCTGGAAGTCCAACTCCACAGAATAGGGCTCCAGCAATTTCAGGAGGCGCAGGGCTTGTCCTCTGGTATGACTGACCATGAACACTTCGTTACCGGTGTCCCGCCATTCCCGGAGGCGCTGGACAAGTAGCTCCATCCCGGTGTCGTACGCCTTGGATCTCAGTAGTTCCTGCCTGATGTCGCTGTTCGTGCCGCATTTCACCCGCACCGCGGCTTGATCCTCCTGCTCCAACTCCAGGGGGCCCATGATCACGGTTCTGAAATCCTTGATCTTCCGCATGAATTCTTGGGTGCTGAGAAAAAGATCTTCGGGCCCCGCTACCGGACGACCGTCTTCCGCGGCTGATTCCCATCCTCGGAAGACCTCTTCTTGCAGTTCTTCGAGCCCGCGGGCCAGAGTGTCGTGATCAGGCAGAATCAATGTGGACTCGGCCGGCAGATAATCCATCAGAACTTCCAAATCCGGGAAAAAATAGGGGAGATAATGATCCGCGCCCGGAAAGCGCCGCCGATGACCAAAATCTTCCAAAAGCCTTTGCCGGATGCGCTTTTCAACTCCTTGTTCTTCACACCGGTCCACGATTGCTTTCAGGCCCTTCTTGAGCGCGGTGTCATCCGGCACCAGCATGTGCATCGGACCGACCTGGACCTCGGTGAGGCTTTCCTTGGATCGTTGATTGGAAGGATCGAAAAACCGAATCGATTCGATCTCATCTCCTATCTGCTCAATTCTGACCGGGTACGGATAGAATGGTGGATAAAAGTCAATGATGAAGCCCCGGACCGAAAAATCCCCCACATCCTCCACAAGAGGCGCCCGCGTGTAGCCCGCGTACACAAGCCGCTCGAGCAACCGCTCCCGGTCCAGTTCCTGTCCCACTGCCAAAGAAAAACTGTTCCGAGCCACCGCGCGCCTGGGGAGCACCTTCCGCAACAGCGCGTCCAGACCCACAACAACGACCCGGGGCGGCTTGGCTTCAGAAAGCCTAAACAGGCCGGCTGTACGGCCCATCCACACGTCCGTGTCCAGACCCCCGACCGAGTAAGGGAGCATGTCCGACGAAGGATAAAGTGACACCGGATCGGAAAGCTGTTCCGCAGCCGACTTTTCCACCCCCAGGTAGAAACGAACATCCCCCGCGCATCGGGCGGCCGTGTCCCCATCCGGAAGCACCATTACCAGCGTACGCGCTCCGTTCCTCACCGCAGCCGATGTCAGAAAGGAGGGGGCCGAACCGGCCGGCCCATAGATTCCTCCATTTTCCGTAGATTGGGAAAGAAACCGGACGGCTTCATCAAAGGGGGTGAATATCTGATGCGATAACTCAGCGGCTTTCATACTGATGTGAATCTAATCCAAGCGTTGATCCGACTGCACAGACGGCCGGTCAACAAATAGAAGCTTCCAGGGGCGAGACAAGCCTCCGATCAATTCCGGTAGATCCGGGGATGGAAGTGTCCCATGCGGCGGTGCGGCCCGTGAAGTCCAGTCATATCATGATATATTGGGTGAGTCCAGAAATAGCTCTGTCCATATCGCGCATCAAGAAAAGCTTGGGCGCTCTCAGGGCCCATTCCGGTTGTGTCGGTAAGTGCCTTCCATCCTTTCCCCGGAAACAGGGGTTATGCTCCTTTTTGATAGAGTTTTGATAAAAGCCAAATTTTTGTCCCATCTTTTAACAAATGGAAGTGTCTGATAAACAAGCGTTTGTTAGCTTATGGCGCCACAAAGCTTTTGATTAATCAAGACTCTTATTGGTTAAATCCTTGTCTCTTCGGGCAAGTTGCCATTTGGACCGCCTGCGGTTTCCCTCATTTTGGATAATCCCTTTTCTTGTGAGTTCGCGGAGGAGATGAACCAAATGCTTCTAGCGGGGCTCTGCGATTGAATCCTCGCCGGACAGATCCTCCGCGATTCCCCGCAGCTGATCCAGGGCGCTTTCTAGGTCGTCGATCATCTCTTGCAGGATCACATCCGGGGCGGGGAGGTTTTCGGAATCCTCCAGGCTTTCGTCTCTTATCCAAAAGATGTCCAGGTTCAACTTGTCCCGTTGGATCAGTTCCTCGTAATCGAATGAGCGCCACCGACCGTCTGGGTTATCTTGAGACCATGTAGGTTGGCGGTCATGCCGGTTGACCGGGTTGTAGAGATCCACGAACTCATCGAGGTCGGACCGCTTGAGTGCCCCGGTCTTCAGGGTGAAATGCTTGTTGGTGCGCAGGTCGTATATCCAGAGCCTTTTGGTCCAGGGAGTCTCGGAAGCCGGTTTGCGGTCAAAGAGGAGCACGTTTGCCTTGACTCCCTGGGCGTAGAATAGACCTGTGGGAAGGCGTAGGAGCGTATGGACCTCGCACTGATTGAGGAGATTGCGACGAATTGTTTCTCCGGCTCCGCCCTCGAAGAGCACGTTGTCCGGTACGACGATGGCTGCTCGTCCGTGCGGTTCCATCAGGGTCTTCACGTGCTGGACGAAGTTGAGCTGCTTGTTCGAAGTCGTGGCCCAGAAGTCTTCTCGTTCGATGGTCTCTTTTTCCTTCAGGATTTGGCCTTTTCCATTGACTATCGTGGTGCTGCTCTTCTTGCCGAAGGGGGGATTGGTGAGCACCATCTGGAAGCGTTCTCCGGGATCAGAGGCAAGTGAGTCGGCCACCGAAATGGGCAGACCGTTGCCTCCGATGCCGTGCAGCATCATGTTCATACCGCAGAGGCGGGCCGCGCTTTGTACAAGCTCCCATCCTCGGAAAGCCTCGTCTCTGAGGAAGCGTTTCTGGTCCTTGTCCAGCTTGTGGTGATTCACGATGTAATCGTGCGCGGCGAGGATGAAACCACCGGTGCCGCAGGCTGGGTCACAGATCCGCTCTCCGGGTCGAGGAACCATGACATCCACGATGGCTTGAATAAGCGGTCGGGGAGTGAAGTACTGTCCTGCGCCGGACTTGGTGTCCTGGGCGTTCTTTTCGAGAAGGCCTTCGTAAGCGTCTCCCTTCACGTCGGCGCTCATCATGGACCAGTTCTCTTTGTCGATAAGGTCAATGATCAAGCGTCGGAGCTTTGCCGGGTCCTGGAACTTATTCTGAGCCTTTCCGAAGATCAGGCCAAGCAGACTATTTCCTTTTCCGAGTTCTGCGAGAATGCGCCGATAATGGTCAAACAGATCTTCTCCGTCCTTTTTGAGCAGGCTTTGCCAGTTGTAAGCCGCCGGTATTGGGCTCTTTCGATTGTACGGTGGTTTCGAGCGCTCATCGGCCATCTTGAGAAAAAGGAGGTACGTGAGCTGCTCCACGTAGTCTCCGTAGCTCATGCCGTCGTCACGTAGCACGCTACAGAAGTTCCAAAGTTTCTGGACTATGCTAGCTGCGGTCATTTCATTCCCTTCAGGAGGTTTTCGTTCTTGCTGACACCGACGCCGGGCTCTCTCGCTTTTTCAACGGCAATTCCACCTGAACCGGCTCAACGTTTTCTTTCCTTTTCGGCTTGTCACTTGGCTTTCGTGTCTTGGACCTTTTCTTTGCCGCCTGCTCCTTCTCACGTTCGGCCTTGATCAGCTCAAGGAGCGCAGAAGCCGGTTCGTCACTAGAGTCCTGGGGAACTAGGCGTCCAGAGAATGCCTTTCTCAAAATGGTCTGTTTCAGACGCTCTGCACGACTCAGATTCACTCTGACAATGTGTTCAGTCTCCCACGCCACCGACAAAAGCTCCTCGACTCTTGTCGTGATTTCTTGCTGCTCCATGAAAGAAGGTAATGGTATCGGCATGACAGAGAGTTTGGTTCCATTTACGTTTGCCTGCCCGACCTGCTGAGATACCACGGATGCTATGTACTTGCGTCCATAGCAGGAGTTTATGAACGAGGACAGTAAGTCTGGATTGTAGGCTGTCATGTTGGTTCGGACTCTGATTAAATACGAAGCGAACACGGCCTGGGGGTGATGATCCTTGTAGACGGCTGTTTTACCCACTAGTTCGGCACTATTGGTCCTGTTGAACAAGACGTCGCCGGGTCCGAGCACAAACTCTTCAGTCTGCACCCAGTCTGCTGGCAAGTACTTCAGAACATCATAATTCAGATCTCCATCCTGAATGTTACCCATGCGAAGAACGATTATCCCTTCAGGAGACTGCCCAGCTTTTTCAGAAGTACCGTATTGAATCAACTCAGCAACAGTCGTGACGTTTGTCCACACCCACCCATCAGGCAGCTCGGGCAACCCGTCAGTGTCCGGCACCTTTGGCTCCTTGTATTTCTTCTTCCACTTGTCGTCTTTCGGGATCTTACCTTTGGCCTTCATCTTGGCCAATTCCTGCTCTTCCCATTTGGCTCGGCGTTCGGCCAGTATGCGTTTGAGAAGCAGATCCGCAGGCTCAATCTCGCCTTTGTGCCTTTCTCGCCATTCCGCTGTGAGCTTCCCTTCCACGGCGTATTTCAGGACGGCTTGGCGGTAGCGTTTGAGTTGGGCTTGGACTCGCCTAAGATTATCGACCACCGAATCGAGATCTGTGATTATTGCCTCAAGTCTTTCTGCTATCCGTCGCTGTTCTTTCTGAGGTGCCAGCCAAATAGGTATCCGTCGCATTGCCCTCTGATTCAACTTGAGTCTCGTTGTCCCCGTAACAAAACCCGAATAATCAAACTGGTCGAGATAGTATTTTAGATATTGGGCGGGTACACTCCCCAAACAACGAAGAACGTGAGCATGATTATTCACCCATGATTTCCCTCGGATGATATAGGATTTCGGCTTAGTGGAATCGAGGAAGGGGGCCCCGTCCTCACCGAGTAACACTAGTTCTTCGTCGAAAAGGTGGTCGTCTATCCATCCAACTTGGCCTGTAGCCCCAAAATAGGGGATTCTTCTTTGTCTTTTTTCTCGATCTTTTGCGTTTATTGGTATTCGCTGGCTGTCGAGTATCTCCACCAACTTTTCAAGAGGCGCAACGGTCCACCCCTCCGGAGTGGCTCTCTCTGTATCATTCCTATACTGTTTCACGCTGCCAGCACCTCATTCAACTCATCAAGCATCGTCCACAGGTCATCTCCGAAAAGATGATGGACCTTGCCAAGACCGCCATGTTGAGCAAAAGGAACTTCCTCGAAGTCGTCCCTCTCAATGCGTAGACTCCCGGCATAGTGTTCTCGGATCATCTCCAGCCAACGCAGTTGCTCTTCAGAGAACTTCTTGCCCCCGGCCTCCTGTCCTTTCAGCCAATCGTCAAAGCGTTCCTGAACTTCCTCAGAATAGGGTTTCAGTTCATCCTCCTGGTGAAGAGCAAACCGGATCAGGGAAACGATGTCCGTGAGCAGTCGTTGCGCGCCCGCGCCCTTCACTTTGGATTCCTCCAAAGCGGCGTAGGCATTCCATAGCCTTCCCACTTCCATGAGATACGGAGGCCTTTTGATGTGGTTGGCCAACTCCTTGATGTCTTCAAATCTCAGCCGCGCCTTGTATGGCCTACTGTACAGGATCTGCAAAGCCGTGATTTCGTCCTTGTGCTCTTCGATAAACTCCTCAAAAGACCGGACCAATCCTTTTGCCTTTTCGAGCGCTTCGGCGCTGAATTCGGCCTCCAATATTACATCTTTGCTAATGTGGTCAAGGGTTTGCTCTGCGGTCTTGTGCAATTCCACCAGCTTCTTGCGGAATACCGGTTTATGGAGAGGCTTCACAGCTTCCTTGATGATCTTCTCGGCCGCTTTTTTGATCATGTCCTGAGTGGGCTCGTCAACTCCCGGATTATCCAGCTTTGCTTGCTCTACGTGCCGATCCGCGTCCAATGCGCCCACAAGCTCTTGTGTCAGATTCCGGAGGCTCAACCCGCCGGCTGCCTTTTCAATCTCTTCTTTCCCGTCCGGCCCGATCTTATTGTCCATGCGGGCGAACCGCCCCGCTATCGAAGAAATGACATCCGGCTCAGTATTGCCCAGAGCAACCGACTGAAGGAGCTTTTCCAATGAATGAGACCGTTTCTTCTCCAGGGGCCTGGAATCCGTCTTGACCTTCTCACTCACACCAACCGCGTCCACGATCACGTAATGGGTTTTGGCATTTGCATCCGGTGTCACAGCCTGAAGATCTCCGGCGTTGATGACTCGGACGCCCCTGCCCTTCATCTGCTCAAAGAATGAGCGGGACTTGATCATCCGCATGAAGAAGACGATCTCCAGGGGCTTAATGTCGGTGCCGGTTGCGATCATGTCCACACTGACGGCAATCCTTGGATTGAAGCTGTTCCGAAACTCTGCGATCAGTTCATCGGGCTTCTTGCCTGTGGTCTTGTACGTGATCTTCTGAGCAAAGTCATTCCCTTTTCCGAACTCCTCCCGCACGATTCTTACAATGTCTTCAGCATGGGAGTCGTCCTTTGCAAAGATCAACGTCTTTGGGACCTCAGTGCGGCCTGGGAAGATGTCAGTGAAGAGCTTGTCACGGAAGGTCCGGACTACGGTGCGGATCTGATCCAGGGCTACCACGTCTTTGTCCAAGGCGTTTGGGGCGTAGTCCAAGTCTTCGTCAAGCTCTTCCCAGCGAACCTCTCGTGTTTCTCGGTCACGCTTGTCAACATAATAGCCGGCATCGATCTTTGAACCGGATTGGGTTATCTGGGTCCGGATCTTGAACACATCGTAGTTCACGTTGACCCCATCAGCCACGGCTTGCTCATGCGGATACTCCATGACGAGATTCTGGTTGAAAAAGCCAAACGTCTGCTTGTTGGGCGTGGCCGTGAGCCCGATTATGAACGCATCGAAGTAGTCCAGCACCTGCCTCCATAGGTTATAGATTGAGCGGTGACACTCGTCCGTTACGATAACATCGAATGTCTCAATGGGAACGTCCGGGTTGTATGCTACCGGAGGGGGCTCTTTGAAAAGGTCCGAATGGTCGAACAGAGATTCTTCTTCCACCCCGGGATCAAGGTCCTCCCCCTTAAGGATTGAGTAGACCCTCTGAATCGTGGAAATGCAGACTCGACTGGTCGTGTCGATTTCGTTGGACTGCAAACGCTGAGCTATGAACTCTTCGGTGAATTTGAATGGAGCATACGGCGACTTGTACTGTTGAAACTCCTTGAGAGTCTGTTTCCCAAGGTTGGTGCGATCCACGAGGAACAGAACCCGTTTGGCGTCAGCGAACTTGATCAGACGGTAGATGAAGGTCACCGCGGTGAAGGTCTTGCCGCTGCCGGTCGCCATCTGAATCAAGGAACGGGGCCGATTCTCGGCAAAAGACTTCTCAAGATTCTTGATGGCCTTGATTTGGGCAGGCCAGAGGCCTTCCTCTTCGAGAGGGGGAATTTTGAGCAGTCGGGCTCGAAAGGTGTCAGGGACCGGACGAACTGGAGAATCTTGGCTGCCGGAGGTTGACGAACTCTCTGGGTCCTCAGTTAGCCAATCCGCCAGAGTCTTCGGTCTGTGAAATGAAAAGACCGGCCGTGAGCGAGAGGCAGGATCAAGCCCGTTGGTGAAAGCTGTCTCAACGCCTGTAGATTGATAGCAGAAAGGCAACGGTCTGAACCAGGCGGGTAGCTCGTGCGGAAGGCCATGTCCATATTTGTCCGACTGGATCTCCACGCCGGTCAGGGTGGTCCCCTTCTTCTTGGCTTCAATCACCCCGGCCGCCTGGCCGTCCACGTAGAGAAGATAGTCTGCAAATCCGTGTCCCGGCTTGAGCGGAAACTCTCGGATGGCCAGCCCAGGGTGCGCGTGAATATCAGCCTCGTCCACGTCACAGACGTGCCACCCTGCTGCCGATAGCATCTCATCGATTTGCTCACGCGCTTGCTCTTCAGGTTTCGCAGTCATCTCTTTACCTATGACACTTAGCGGCAGTACGGCTTTCTCCTTGAGAATTGCCGTTTCCAAGGCATCCACCACATAGCTGTGAACCAACTTTGAGTGATTCTTCCCGAAAGACCCGAATTTGTCCAGTAATTCCGCACCTGGTACTTCCCCGTCAATGAACACGACCATGCCGATCTGCTCGTCCTCGGAATGGAAAGCCTTGAGATAGTATTCAGTCAAGTCCTCGTAAGATTCGTACCGGTCCGGCCTGCCCGAAGTTCGCGTGTCGGATCCGGTCAAAATGGCTGGGCGATGATTACTGTTCTTCCGGTGGCACGATCGTTTCGAGCGCTGTGATGAGCGGCGGGATGTGGCGGGTGGCCACTTCCCAGAGAATATCGTAGTCTACCCCCATGTAGTCGTGGACTATGCGATGGCGGATCCCGGTAATCTGTTTCCACGGGATTTCCGGATGAGCCCCCCGCGCGGGGGTCGAGACTCGTGCCGCAGCCTCACCGATGGTTTGAACCAGATGAGCGATAACGAAGCGAAGATCCTCGTCCGCGTCGTAGTCGGCCTTTGTCTTTTTCGCCACGCGAACAGACACCTTGCGGGCCATGTCCAGCATGTGACCGAGATAAACCGTATCATCCCTCTGCATACAGCACCTCCGCCTCGGCCAGTACCCGATCCCTCAACCGCGGGTTGAGGTACTTGGGGTTGACCAGATCCACCTTCCGGCCACCAAACAGCGATGAAAGGTACTCCTCGATGTCCACGATGTCCCATCCCGGGGTGTGACCCGGAGCAAACTCCACGAGAACATCCACGTCACTTTCCGGGCCAAAATCGTCCCGCACGGCCGAACCAAAGCAGGCCATCCACCGAATATGACGGCTGCGGCAAAATTCCGTGAGCTTCTCTTTGGAAACATCAATGTGTATCACTTTCGCAGATCTCCTGTCCGGAAGAAGTCCCGGATCGAATTCGCGGCATTCCACTTAAGAAAGGGATTGGCCGTCTCCAAGGCATCCATCACATAGCTGTGAACCAGTTTAGGATGATTCTTCCCGATAGTCTCGAATTTGTCCAGCAATTCCGCACCTGCTACTTCCCGGTCAAGGAGCATGACCTTTCCCATGTTGCGGGAACGCTCCGAATAGCGTGGCAGCCGCGAAATACCCGCGGTCGTTGTAGTTTTTCTCAGGCAAACGCGGCATGGTGGGTCCGACAACCCACGAAATCACGTGCTGAAAAAAAATCAGGTCGTAGATTTTGGATTCGTTTTCCTGTTGACATGTGCTTCGACAAATCTCTAGGATTGTGTTCACGGATTCCTTCAGTTTCTTCGCGCGTGAGCCTGCGGGTTTCCGATCAGATTGATGAGGCCGAACCATGAAACGAGTCCTGGTAGTAGATGACGAGGAACATATCTGTGAGCTGTACAAGATGGAACTGGAGGACGAGGGGTATTCCGTGACAATCGCGGATTCGGGAAAGGAAGCGCTGGAGGCCGTGGAAACCGCTTCCCCGGATCTCATTGTCATGGATATCCAGATGCCGGGAGTGAGCGGCATCGAAATCCTGGAAACGCTCGTGGGGCGAGACAAAGGCATTCCTGTCATCCTGAACAGTGCTTTCAGCCACTACAAGGACGATTTCACAACCTGGGGCGCCGACGCTTATGTGGTGAAGTCATCGGACACTACGGAACTCAAGCGCGAGATCAAACGACTGTTGGGCGAATGAACCTTCGAGAAGACATGAAGAACACCCTGTGCCTGTTGATGGCCGGGGGAAGAGGAGAACGCCTGTATCCGCTCACCAGGGAAATGGCCAAACCTTCGGTGCGGTTCGGCGGCATCTACAGGATCGTAGACTTTACGCTGTCCAACTGCCTCAATTCCGACATTCGCAGGATCTATGTGCTCACGCAATACAGGTCGGTCTCACTGGATCGCCACATCAGCCGGGGATGGAGCATATTCAACCCGGAACTGGGCGAGTTCATTGAATGCGTGCCCCCTCAACAGAGACACGTTGACCGATGGTACCGTGGGACCGCGGACAGCATCTTTCAGAATATTCACATCTTGCAAAGCGAACGGCCCGAACGTGTGCTGATTCTTTCCGGGGACCACATCTATAAGATGGATTTCAACGATATGCTGGCCTCCCACATGGAAAAGAACGCCCACTTGACCGTTGCCGGTGTGGAGGTGGATCGTTCGGAGGCAAGCGCGTTGGGAGTGATCGGTTGCGATGAGAACTTTCGGATCACCGACTGGGATGAGAAGCCCGCCGACCCCAAGCCGGTTCCGGGAAAGCCGGACAAGTCCTTTGTCTCAATGGGCGTCTACATCTTCAACACCGATGTGCTGGTGAAAGGCGTCATCGCGGATGCAAAGACCTCCACATCTTCCCATGACTTCGGCAAGGATGTGGTCCCGGGAATGGTCGAGAATCATCGGGTATTCGTGCACAATTTCAAAGAGCCGACGGACGCTCAGAGCCACTACTGGCGGGACGTCGGAACATTGGACGCGTACTGGGAAGCCAACATGGACCTCGTGTCGGTCACGCCTCAGCTCAATCTGTATGAGGAGCAGTGGCCGGTGCGAACATATCAGAAGCAGGTTCCCCCCGCCAAGACGGTCTTTGCCGGCGGTGAAGACGAGGCCGGAGCCCGAGTAGGGACGGTCCTTGATTCACTGATTGCCGGAGGGTGCATCGTATCCGGCGGGAAGGTGCAGAACTCCGTGCTCTCGTACAATGTGCGAATCAACTCTTTCAGTGTTGTGGAACAGTCCGTGCTTCTCGACGGCGTGGATGTGGGCCGTCACGCGCGCATCCGCAAGGCGATAATCGACGAGCAAGTTTCAATCCCGGACGGCTTCACCGTAGGATACGACCACGAGGAGGACTCAAAGAGATTCTCAATTTCCCCCGGCGGAGTGGTAATAGTTCCGCACGGGATCAGCCTTAAGTGATTCCCACTGCGGGACTCCGGCAGAACAGCGGTGCGAACAAAACATGATGATCTTGAGAGGAATTCATGCCTGAACTTACTTTACGAGGACGACGTCTGTGCTACGAAGCGCAGCCCGAAGATTTTGACAAGACTTCCCTTACCATAGTTTTCGTCCATCCTTCAGGAGGAGACTCAGGGGACTGGAAGGCCCAACTGGAAGGGCTGACCCATGCGGCCAATGTGGTGGCGCTGGACTTGCCCGGTCATGGAAACACGGACCCGCCCTGGGAGACCAGCGTAGGAGCGTATGCCGGCTGGGTGGAGGATTTCGTGGAGGCCCTCGGCCTGGAAAAGGTGGTCGCTGCAGGGTGCTCCCTGGGAGGCGCTATAGTTCAGTGGATGGCCATTGATCCCAAGCCGTGGCTTGTGGGTATCGGCCTGGTGGGCACAGGGGCCAGACTCAGGGTCCTCCCCGCAATCCTGGATGCTTGCCTCAACCAAGTGGAAAAGGCCTCGGAGATGATCTCCGACTTCGCCCTATCACCGAACGCAAGTGAAGCCCTGCGCGCTGAAACAAAAGACAAGTTCCTCAAGTGTCCTCCAGGGTTGATACACGCAGATCTCATCGCGTGTAACGACTTTGACGTGATAGACAGGCTGGGCCACATCTCTGTGCCCGTAATGATTCTTGTGGGACAAGAAGACCGGCTCACACCGGTTAAATATTCTGAGTTCTTGGACAACAAAATCCCCGATTCCCGACTGGAAGTAATCGCTCAGGCCGGACACATGGTCATGGCGGAACAACCCCGGGAGTTCAACAGGCTGCTGGGGGATTTTCTGTCAGGATTGAAAGCCTGACCCGTGATCGGAGCCGAGCCGGTGGTAGGTGCAGATCCTCTGATTCCCAGTCCCGGCGGGACTAGTACATCGTTTCAGAGTAACCGTTTACCGTGAGCGCGGTTCTTTCTGCGACTTCCAATGCAACATGCTTCAGTGGATCAGGCAGGTTGTGCTCTCATACTGAAAAGAGGTGCAAAAGGTGAATTGGCTCAGAAAACTCTATGATTGGGTTCTCACTTGGGCGGAGACGCGTTACGCTGTTCCTGCTCTGTTCCTGTTGGCTTTTTCCGAATCGTCTTTTTTTCCCATTCCGCCGGATGTGCTGCTGATCGCACTCGCCATATCCATTCCGTCACGCGCGTTTCACTATGCGCTGATCTGCGCGATAGGGTCGGTGCTGGGCGGAATGCTGGGGTACCTGATCGGATATCAGTTCATGGAGGCTGTGGGGAACAAGATTGTTCAGTTTTACGGGTTTGACGCTCAATGGGCATACGTTGGGGAACTATACAACGAGTATGCGGCCTGGGCAGTGGGCATTGCCGGCTTCACCCCGATCCCGTACAAGGTTTTCACCATAGCCGGCGGGGCCTTCAAGATAGATTTCCCTGTGTTTGTGCTCGTTTCAGCTTTGAGCCGAACAGCGCGGTTCTTTCTCGTCGGCGGGTTGATCTACTTCTTTGGACCTTCCATCAGGTCGTTCATCGACAAGTACTTCAATATTCTGGCAATCATGTTTGTGATACTGCTCATCGGAGGGTTTGTCCTCATCAAATATGTTATTCAGTAGGAGTACGCTCGCTTGCGCGCGTTTTTGTGGCAATTCGCTGATACCAAATTGCGTTCAAAGAAGTACAGTGTACAGGTGAGGGACCGAGTCTCAAAATCCCCCCTAACCCCCCTTTTTCAAAGGGGGGCAGGGGGGATTTCTCCCCTCCGGACTAGAGTCATATGTTTTCTCTTTGAAAGCGCATTCGCATGAAAGTCCCGTGGAAAAAGCCACCCCTTTGCGGGTCTACGTATGGGGTGGTTTGGAGGGGAGCCACTGCGCGTGGGGCGATTGAGCGGGCCTCGGACAGCTTACGTGACATGACAACTGTCGGTAGCATGACGTTCAAATGCTTGCCCGGCTAGGGCCTCCCCTCCAAGTCCATGCGCAGCGTGCGCTCTTCGAGCATCCTGTCCGAGGCGAAGCCCCGGACCAGTGAACAATGGAAAGGACTTTCATACTTCGTTGTGCCTATGTTTCTAGGCATGTAAGTTGGTACGGCATGCTGTTGATTTCAGTTGACATGTTCAAGCAACTGCTGTCGCGCGTGTTGAAGATCTTTGCTCGATGCGTTCTGAGTCTTCCCGAATCTAGCTCGCAGATAGATTTCCATGAATCTCGTCAGCGCGGCCCTGGTCCATGGTGCGCGTTCCAGAATGGCGCGAGCATTGTTCTCGTGCCACGGATGTACGCTCTTCAGGATTCCCTTTCTTACAAGATCTCTCATGGTGTCCCTGTAAACCGAGGGGAGATCTCGTCGTCTACGAATCCTGAGCATGACCAGGATGGCGGTTGCCACGATTCCCAGTCCCATGAGCGCGGCCGCTATTATGGCTATGGTTCGCCGTGATCCAAGCGAGAACCTCGGGAAGCTGAGTGTCCTGAACATTCGGACGATATCGCGGAGCAGCAGCATCTGATCGGATCGATCGAAATTGACTACCGCGTTGACCCAGCGGTACTCCATCCTATCGTAAAGGTCCGCGAGAGTGCTCCGCCAGGTTTCCGGTTGAATTTCCGCGCGAGTCAGCGGAGTCGCGTCCAAAATTGTCCAGACCTTGTCCCCAAGATCCGCTTCCACCCAGGCATGGGCCCTGGAGAATCTTACCAGGAATTCGTTGGGAACCGCGGTTCTTTCCATCCCGTAGAAGCCCTCCACCACCCTGGCCGGAACGCCCACGGTCCTCAGAAGGAGACACAACGCGCCGGCAAAGTACTCGCAGTTGCCGCTGCGCGTCTTGAATAGGAAGTGTTCCAGTGGGTGAACGTTCTCAGGCGGAGGTGGAGTTACGAGCTTGTACTTGATTCGCGACCGAAGTCCGGCCACCAGGGCATCGGCCTTTTGTCTGCGCGTAGAAAGGCCCCTGGTCAATTGCTCGGCCAATCGCCGTATTGCCGGTGTCACGCCTATGGTCTCCAGATGCACCGGGTCCTGTCTCCCTCCTGCCGGTATGGGGCGGCTGGACGCTATGATCTTGTACGAGTCGTTGAACAAAAAAGCCGAGTCAACCACCACCTCGCGTGCGGCATTTATGTAAAGCGGTTGACGGCGACGGCCATAGGCCCAAATGGGCAGACCGGCCACGTACAGATGCCTTGACACAAGCCCGAAGGGAATAATGTGGTATCTCAAAACCGTGGGGAGATCCTGGGGAACAGGTCCGCCTGTGGACCTTCGTTTGCGGGCCGGGCGCCACCCTCTTCCATCGCTCTTCTCCAGGACCCTGCCTCGCCAGTAAGAGTCCGGGGGTAGAACCCCGTACTCTAATCTTGCCATGAAAGCGATCCGTCGTCGGTCCTCCATGCTGACCATATCTCTGTACGTGATCTGCTTCTGAAGTTGACCCAGCTTTCCGCTCCCGGCAACCGCGGCCCGCAACCCCGGAAAAGCAGCAAAAGGCCGGGGCAACACAAAGAATAGCCCTATGGTCAAGGCCAGGACAAAAATGATGCTGCGCCGGAGATTGCCGTACCAACCGGGTTGAGAACGGTTACCGGGATCGGTTTGGGCCTCCTGTATAGCCGGAGTCCCGCTTCGAGCGATCTGGAACAGCAACAGCGTACACATCAGGGCGAACAGATAGAAAGGCAAGATCAGGGCAAACAGAAAATGATTGGTCAATATGCAGTTGACCAGCACAATCCCCACGGTCAAGAACAACAACTGGGAGATGTTCCTGTCGGTTAGTGGTGAGAACACTCGGATGAATATGAGTCCAGACGTGAAAAAAAGGAAGAAGATAGGCAATGTGTACCGTCGTTCCTCATCCGCCAGCACCCCCAGGGAGAGCAGAATCACATAAGGTATCAAGAAAATGGATAGAATTCGTTCGGACCAGAACCAGGGCCGCGCATAGTTTGACCTGCGAAGGGATAACGCGACCACAAGAATTGCCGGAAGAAACAGGGTAGGGAGCCCATTCTGGATGCAGGTCGCTGCAAGTGAAAGACCCACTGTAATAGCAAGAAATGTCTTGAAAGTCGTTGACTCGTCTCCGGTGATGGATATCGCCGGCGCGGGTCCTGAAACAGATCTTCCCTGCCCGATCCGGCCACGGGCTCTTCGTAAAAAATCGGCCGTCTTGCTCATTTCATTCCCTCGACCTGTTCCAGTGGAACTCTCCCCGGCTGTCTATCTCGACAGTCGTGGCAAGAGGATTGTCCCAAACATCGACTTCCGCTGGACGATTCTCCCACAACGCGAGTATGGTCAGCAGCTTCGTGGTGAAATCCTTGCCCACCCCGGGCTCAACCTTCAAGCCCGGTCCCTCAAGTGAAACCGGAGTCCCCAATCTTGCGAAGTGGACCACCAGAGAAGCCGCTCTTGATATGGCACGTTCCGACGCCGATCCCGCCAGGCGGACGACTATCTCTCCCGCGCCCTCCTCGGAATGTACCTTTGTAACGAGGTTTCCGGTTCGGGCAGTCATTTTCCACTCTATGTGCTTGTACGGGTCGCCCTGCACGTATTCCCTGAAATGATACGGGATTGTCCCGAAAGGGTCTGTTCGTTCCACTCCGCGTCCCGGATTTCCTAATTCAAAAGGTACCTGGTCGTCTACAGGATCGACTCTTGGAAAAACGAGCACAGGTTCGCGAGATCCGAATTTGCGGGAGTACCTTGCCAGGCCGAAAGGGAAACACGACGAGACCTTTCCCTCTTCGATCTCGTGGGCGCCCCTGGAAGATATGGAACACATGCTGCCGGCCGAGACATCTTCATCCACGGGAATATGTCGTAACCTCAAGCTCCTTCCCTTGTCCAGCAGAGGATAAGCCTCTTCCATAATGATTGTGACCCCTCCCCACGGCCTGTGATCGGTCTTGAGACGGTACTGGACGCTGAACAGAGTCTCCGCGTAGATTTCCTCAGGCAGGCTCCTGACTACCCGCAGGCAATCGATATTCTTCTTGGCCAGACCCCGAGAAACCAGAACCAGACCAATGACCATGGCAAATATTATGAAAAGAAAGTTGTTGGCCGTGACCATAGCCGCCAGCGGTAACCAAACCAGAAGGAAGACGCAAACCCATCCGAACGCAGTCCGTCTCAACGTGATCCCGCTCTTTGATCCGTGTTTTCCGGTTCCAGCCAAGGAATTCATTGAATGTCCCCCGAAGTTTGCTGCGCGCCCGGTGAAGGTCGCGGTCGAGCAATGCGATCGGTAAGCTGGTGTCATGCCCTTTGTTTTGATCGGGTACTAGATCGGTCCGTCAACAGACTGCAATACTCGGTTCAAAACATCCTTCTTCTGTTCATAATGTCCGCGATTTGCAGACGCTCCGGAGAGCAGAATCCGGTGGAGGGCCACAGGAAGGAAGACCTTTCTAAGGTCTTCGGGAATAACATAGTCTCGACCCGCCAGGAACGCCCTGGCCTGTATGGTGTGCTTAAGGTGCAACCCGGCCCTTGGAGACAATCCCAAGCGTAACGCGGAGTCGTTTCTGGTGGCCCTTACCAAATCCAGCAGGTACTCCATGACCGATTCATCCACGCGTACCTTACGCACCTGAACCTGAATTGCTCGGATCTGATCGGGATCTGTGACCGGAACGAGCCGATCGGCTTGCTCGTGTTCCATATCCCTCAACAGAATCTCGCGCTCGTGGGCTTTACCTGGATAGCCCAAGCTTATCGACATCATAAAACGATCCAACTGACTCTCGGGAAGATCAAAGGAACCGAAACGTTCCACCGGATTCATGGTTGCCAGGACAAGGAAAGGGCCCGGCAGGTCGTAGGTGACACCATCCACGGACACCTTGCTTTCGGCCATTGCCTCCAAAAGAGCAGACTGTGTCCTGGGGGATGTCCTGTTGATCTCGTCGGCAAGAAAGATCTCAGTGAATATGGGACCCTGTTTGAATGTGAATTCGGAACTCTTCGGATCGTACACGCTCACCCCCACTACGTCCGACGGAATCGTGTCGCTGGTAAACTGGACGCGCCTGAAACGAGCCCCGATGGAACGCGCGGTGGCCAGTGCCAGCAAGGTCTTTCCCACCCCGGGAATGTCCTCGATCAGGACATGTCCTCCCGCCAGCAGAGCCACAACCACATGTCTCACCTGTTCCTCTTTCCCAATGAGTACTTTCGATATGGAGTACACCAGTTCATCAGCAATCTTTTCCGTTGCAGTCATAAGCCCTCACTTAAGTTTCCATAATGCCGCAAAATGAGTCAGATCATCCGCCCGGCCCACACAATTCTTTTCCGAGGGGCCCGCGCTCCGGAATTCCGCTGGAATCGAGAGACCGGGAAAGGGATCTGCCGTCAAGACCGCCAAGATTCCCCCAAGTTCGTAACGCCGGCCGTGAGAAGATGATACACTCTTGGCCGAGATCGGGCAACACCACCTTGGGCGCCTCCATTTGTGTGGCTCAATGGGCCGCGCCTACAGGAGGATGCCGACGCTATTTCGTGACAGGCCCTTGGAGCAAAGGAGAATCGGCATGAGTAGACTTGTGTGGATCAGTGTCCTGCTCTCGTTGGTCACTGTTTCAATAGGGGTGAAAGCAGCCATGTCAGAGACGTTTTCAGTGTACCCGGTAGGCAAAGTGGTCAGGACTTCTCAGCAAACCGCGATCGAAATATTTCCGGATTTCCGGGATGCTCTGCTGGGATTGCACGGATTTTCCCACATAATCGTGCTGTACTGGTTTGACAAAAACGATTCCCCTGAAAAGAGGGCCATCCTCCGAGTGCATCCTCGCAATGACCCCGAGAACCCGCTCACCGGAGTATTCGGGACCAGATCCCCCGTGAGGCCCAATTTGATTGCGTTTTCCGTGTGCAAGATAAAGACCGTGGACAAGGGAAGCATAATCATCCAGGAGATCGACGCGTTCGACCAAACACCGGTGCTCGACATCAAGCCTTACTTACCCCACGGTGATTCGATTCCCGATGCCACTGTGCCGAAATGGGTCGGACACAAGAGAGGCGATTGATGCCAACAATCATGTCCTCAGAGATCGAGGCACAACGAAACATGAAAGTGCCGGAAAGGCCCTGGGTCCCGCACGTACGGCGCGCCGCATGCTGCGCCCTCTTGGATAGCGGGTCCAAGACGGAACTCGGAGGATTTACCAGTCTATCCATTTTTGTGTGAAAACGGATGCACTGCAAAGTCCATCGGGGACCGGCCCTGTACGAGCATGGAAGAGGGCGCACACACAGGTGCGCCCCTACACCTTGCACCGCCAAATGAGTGTGGATCAGTGGGCACCTGTAACCGGCCCATGCGGTGCAGATCTGCACCATATGGGCCGGGTGGTGCGTGACTGCACCGCTCGTGGGGGGCTCCTTTTGTCAAAAGTCCCGGCCTGATTCCCCATTGACCCGGTACACTCATCCGGCGAGCCCGAGCAATGAGCACAAACGTCTTCAGCCGGCGCGGACATTTCTACCTCTGGCACAGGATTTGCTGTACCCGTAACAGCGATTCTCAAGAGCAATGGCATTTGAATTTCCGGGCGCAGGCAGCAAAAGCCGCGGTTCTACAGATCTGACGAGAAGTGCTATATGAAGGCGTCATGTGTTATTCTTGTCCGGTAATTAGAGGGTTGACAGGGACAGCCGGATTTGTGGGAACGTATTGGTTCACCGGGCTTGAGGCGGCTCTGCGCCCGGCGCCGCTGGAGGAGGAGACTCATCTCCCCCTCCAAACCTCCCCCATCGTGATTCCAGTGGGTTGGACATCTCCCGGTGAACGGTTACGTGTGAACAAAGAAAGAGAGGGATTTCTATGAAGTACGATTCAATTCTTTATGAAGAACAAGGTGAAATCGGCATACTGACTCTGAACATGCCTGAAAAGCGAAATGCCCTGGGGATACATGCTGAAACTGAGATCATCGAATGCTTGCTGGACGCGGCAAGGCGCCACAGTGCAAAGGTTATCATCCTCAAGGCCAATGGGACGGTGTTCTGCGCGGGTCACGATCGCGCGGAGATACTCAATCAGCCGCTCTCCAACATTCGTGGGCTTTTTCAGACTTCTTTCAATCTTATGGGCGCGATCCGTTCCGTCCCTCAGTGCGTGATAGCTGAGGTGCATGCCATTGCAATGGCAGGCGGATGCCACCTGGTGGCCGGCTGTGATCTGGTGACCGCGGCACAGGAAAAAGCTGAGTTCGGCATGACCGGCCTGGTCTATTCTTACAATTGCACTACCCCCACTGTTGCGGTCAGCCGCGCGGTCGGACAGAAGAAGTGCATGGAGATGCTGATGACCGCCCGACTTTACAGCGCGGAAGAGAGTCGGGAAATGGGCTTGGTCAACATGGTCTTTCCTGACGATCAGCTGCATGAAAAGACCGTGGAACTGGCCAAGGACATCTGCAAATCGAGTAAATACGCCATTCATATGTCAAAGCAGAATTTCTACGCCCAGGTGGAAATGACCGAGCACCAGGCCTACATGTTCGGCAAGGAAATGATGGCCCAGCAGGCTGTGAGCGTCAACGCGATCGAGGGTTTCACGGCTTTTATCGAAAAACGTGACCCTGTCTGGAATGATGATACTTTCTAGGTTACCGTCATTCCTTGGGGAACTATCATTAGGGATAGCCTCCGTAGCGGACGGGGTCCCCACTCTCTTGGTAACGTTCGTTCATGCCAACGGTCATGCCCAAAATTAGGGCACAACGAACCATAGAAATCCCTTCCTCTCGTTCCCAGGCTCTGCCTGGGAACGCATACCGGGAGGCTCTGCCTCCCCTACTTGGGACCGGCGCCTCCGCGAACAAGGAGGACCACTATTGAGGCTTTGATGCCTCGACTTTGAGGCATGTAAACTGGTATCATGCTGATTATCACTCAACCGCGATGTTTCGATGCAAATAGACCGACTCCTCACACATGCCGATCCGGCTACGACTAACCGCGGCAGCGGTGCGTCCCCTGCATCCGGTCTTCCATTTGTCTTGGCAATGTTGGATTCCGCTCCCGCGGGCATCGTGGTCCTTGATGAAACCTCCCATCTCAAGTACATCAACACCCGGGCCGAGCAAATGATGGGAGCGAAAGCCCAAGGAGCCTTGGGCAAACCCGCTGCTTTCTTCATAGATGATACCGACCTTATCGACATGATTTCAAGACGCGATTTTGATTCCGCTCAACCCTACATATGGAACGATCGCTCGCTTCTCGTGACTGCAAGTCCATTGCTGGACAAGAGACTACCCAGGGGCTGCCTCCTTCTGCTGCTGGATATGATTCATTTTCAGGAGATGGCTGACAAGGTCAGTCGCCTGGAAGGTGAGTTCTCCTCCTTACTGGAGAGCTCTTACGACGGTATCATCCTCACCGATGCTGAAACGATTTTAAGTGTCAACGCGAGCTTCGGTCGTATTACCGGCATAGCGCCTTCGCTTCTGGTGGGCAAACGAATCGCGGATTTGGACGCGGAAAGCCACATGTGCCTGGCTGCGGTCCAGGAGGTAATCCGGCTGACACAGTATCATCGAAAGACCCTGACCCTTCAGCGCAAACTGCTTACCGGAAACGAGATTTTCGTTACCGGCAATCCCGTATTTGACCGGCATGACCAGGTCATGCGGGTTCTGCTCAACGTGCGCGATGTCACGGACCTGAAGAACCTGGAAGACCAGATCAAGAATATTACTTCCCTGTCCAAGAGAACCAACCAGTGGAACCACGGCATTTCCGAGTCGTTTCAGGGACTCGTAGCCGAAAGCCCGGCCATGCAGCGTCTGCTGGATCTGGTGTTGCGCGTGTCTCAAGTGGATTCAACAGTATTGCTTCAGGGGGAAAGCGGTGTAGGAAAGGACGTTTTCGCCCGGCTCTTACACCGCTTGAGCAAGCGTTGTCAAAGGCCGTTCGTCTCGGTGAACTGCGGTGCAATACCCGAAGCGCTGTTGGAAAGCGAGTTCTTCGGTTACGAAAAAGGCGCGTTCACAGGCGCCGACGCCAGAGGCAAGGCAGGACTCTTTGAGCAGGCCGATCGCGGCATCCTTTTTCTCGACGAGGTGGGCGAACTGCCCTCAAATCTTCAGGTCAAGCTTCTAAAGGTCGTTCAGGACCGGCGATGTCGCCGTCTGGGCGGCGTAAAGAACATCGACCTTGATCTACGGATTATCGCAGCCACCAATCGTGATCTTGATAAGATGGTGTCTGAAGGGCTTTTTCGGTCGGATCTCTTCTACCGGTTGTATGTGGTACCCATAGACATTCCGCCTTTGAGAGAGCGCCGGGAAGACATTCTGCCCCTCTCCCTGAAGTTCCTGAACAAATTCAACACGCATTACAAAGTCAGCCGCACCCTGGGACATGAAGTCTTGTCCGTCCTGGAAACCTATGATTGGCCCGGCAATGTCCGTGAGCTGCAAAACATCGTGGAGCGCATGGTTGTAACGGCTGATACGGATGCTCTGACACCGCGCCACTTGCCCGACTCGATCTGCGATACCGCGGCCACAAGCCGCTCGTACCCGGACACGCCGATCACAATGAATCTGAAAAGAGCGAAAGAGACGGTAGAACGCGATTTGATCAAACGCGCGCTCGCTCAGACGGGCTCCACTCGCAAGGCGGCCAAATTGCTGGGCGTAGACCACAGCACCGTAGTCCGCAAGGCCCGGCGCTACGGGCTGAACATTCGGGCGGTCCCCGCGGCAGATCGGGACGAAGCCCCCGCGTGAGTACTGAGTTGCGCCGAGGTGAGGCTTTTCTCCGAACATGTCATTGCGAGCGCAGCAAAGCAATCCCCGGCATGTTGGCACAAAAATTGTATAATAAATCAGGGCGCGCACGGCACAGCGACTTCAAAGGAGGGCCGCATGACACACAAGGAACACATCCCATTGGGAGTGGGCTTTTATCCGGATTGGTGGTTCCGAGGCTATGGAATCGGATTCGGACGAGATTATTACTTCAATGCCGACTACCGCGTCGAGATCCAGGCAAAAATGCAGAAAACGCTTTATGAGCGATTCGGCGATGTGGGCATGGGGAACCCTGACCCGGAACCCAGGCCGCTGGTCACCTTTGGCATGGTGATGTTGCCGGCCATATTCGGTTGTGAGATCGTCTTTGATGACGGGGCCCTGCCCTGGGCCATGCCGATCAATCTGTCCAAAGAGGAATGCGAAAATCTTGTGAGACCCGATCTGCCCAATGTGTCTCCCATGAAGGAAATGCTGGCCCAGATCGACCACATGAAGTCAAAATATGGTCGAGTGGTGGGTGACATCAATACCACCGGCGTTCAGAACCTGGCGTTAAAGCTCCGTGGCGACGAGCTGTACATCGACTACTACGAAGATCCCGACTTCTGCGGGCGGCTCCTGAAGTTCTGCGCTGAGTGCATGATCGACCTATGGCGGCTCATATATGCCATTACCGGCACCGGCGCGGTGGACGTAACACCCATGGCCGATCCGACCATATACTGCGTTGCCAACTGCACGGTGGAGCAGATATCAGGCAACACATACGAGGAGTTCGGCCTGCCCTACGATAATATGCTCAGCGAGGTCTGTAAGCCTTTCGGTATCCACCACTGCGGCAACCTGGATCCGGTGGTGGAGCAGTACGCCAGGGTCAACAACCTGGTGTTCGTGGAGGCCGGATTCGGCACCGACTTTGCCGGGGCCCGCAAAGTATTGGGTCCTGACATAGCCTTTAACGCCCGTATCAGTCCGGTGCTCATGAAAAACGGCGCCCCCGAGGAGGTGGAGGCCGCGGTAATTGACGCCATAAACCAGGGCGCGCCCCTGCACAACTTCTCCATCGACACCGTGGGGTTGACCGACGGTGTACCGGACGAGAACGTACGCATTGCGCTCACAACCGCGGTGACGCACGGCGAAATCAATAAGGGTTGAACATGGGGGTAGGACGGATGCAGACCAGGATATCCAGCGAGACCAAGGAAGTCATCATAGGCCACGATCAGCCGATAGTCATGATCGGAGAACGAATCAATCCCACCGGCCGCAAGAAGCTGGCGGAAGCCCTGGAGCGAGGGGACATCGACTATCTGCAACAGGATGCAAAAAGGCAGGTCGAGGCCGGCGCCCAGGTATTGGACGTGAACGTGGGCGTCTCGGGCGCTGACGAAAAGGCGCTGATGATCGACGCTCTGCACGCGGTGGCTGAGGTCACCGACGTGCCCTTATGTATTGATTCGGCCAACCCCGGGGTCTTGGCGGTCGGCCTGGAGGTTTACAAGGGCAAAGCCTTGATCAACTCGGTCAACGGCGAAGAAGCCAAACTAAAGGAAGTGCTGCCTCTAGCGGCCCAATACAAGGCAGCGGTGGTGGCGCTGACAATGGACGACAACGGCATCCCCACCGACGTTTCCACCCGACTTGCCATCGCGGACAAGATCATCAACGAGGCGGCCAAGCTGGGTATAGAAGCCGAGGACGTGATCATCGATCCGCTGGCCATGAGTGTCGCGGCGGACGATCAGGCGGGCTTGGAATCTTTGACCGCACTGGCCCAAATTCGCGACACGTTTGGGGTCAATCAGACCATCGGCGCCAGTAACGTCTCTTACGGACTTCCCGAGCGTCCGGCGGTAAACAGCGTGTTTCTGGCCATGGCGGTCGGCGCGGGACTGACCTGCCCCATTACCGATCCCACCGTATGGGAGATACGACGCACGTTGTTGCTGACCGACCTTTTCCGCGGTCGCGACGAGTTCGCCATGAATTTCATCACTGCATACCGTGAGCAGTTCCCCATACCCGACGAGAAATAGGCGCCCAATCACCCGGAAAAACGGGAGGAGTTAGATCATATGGCAAACCTGGAACTTATCAAGGAAGCAGTTATCAAGGGGAAGCGTAAGGATGTCCCCGTGATGGTCCAAACTGCCTTGGACGAGGGGGTCGAGCCTCACGTCATTGTCAACGACTACCTGATTGAGGCCATGGGAGAGGTGGGCGCTCGCTTTGAGGCGAGGAAGATATTCGTACCGGAAATGATGATCGCGGCCCGTGCCATGCAAGCCGGACTGGACGTGATCAAGCCGATTATCGAGGCGCAGGGTACCGGCAAGGCCCACAAGTTTGGCACGGTAATGATCGGGACGGTCTTCGGCGACCTTCATGATATCGGCAAGAACCTGGTGGTGCTGATGCTGGAGAGCTCAGGTTTTGAGGTCCACAATATCGGTGAGAACGTGCCTCCGGAGAAATTTGTGGACAAGGCTGCTGAGCTTGGCGCAGACGTGGTGGGATTGTCCAGTCTGCTCACTACCGGTGATCCGCATGTAAAGGCCACGGTGGAAGCCTTCAGGAACAGCGATCCGGACGGCAAGATCAAGGTCATCTGCGGCGGCGCCGCGGTTACCGAGAAATTCGCTATTGATGAATGCGGCGCCCACGGCTACGCAGTCGACGCAGTAGCCGCGGTCAAGGTAACCAGAGATCTCCTGGGACTCAACTGATCCGGCCCTCTCCCCCATTGGGGGAGGGTTAGGGTGAGGGGATCCAATGTTCCTCTTCAGATCGCACATTGGAATTTATAGTAATTCTCAAAATTGAACGCGAAATGAAACGGTGGTCTTCGTTCTTAGGTGAGAGCGAAAAGGTGTAGTCTGTCTTCGTGTTTCTTGTTGCGGTGGGTGCAACGGTTTCTCAGTTTTTCGTATGAAAAGCTGAGAAACCGTTGCATTCCTCGAAGCCCGAACCTACTCTCGGATTGACCCGCACATGTTGCGCCCGAGACGGCCCAGTGAGCCTGCGAACGAAGGCCGCTTCGATAGGAGTTTTCTGCGGGGGTCCGGGGGCGGTCTTTTGCAAAAGAGAGCCCCCGGTTCATTCCGTGAAAACTTTCGAGAACTGCTATAATGCGAATCCGTATCAGCACGCGGGGCGCTCGACTCATGACCGAAAAGACAATCGTATTTCAGCCCATGGGACGCCGGGTGCTCAACGATGAGCATTCCAGCCTCCTGGAACTTGCCGACCGCGCCGGCGTAAGAATCGAATCCGCGTGCGGCGGAAAAGGCCAATGCGGCAAGTGCAAACTTCAGGTGTGGGGTCCGGCGTCTTTGATGCTTGCTGAGGAGTTGGATATTCAGGGCCCGGATTGTGCCGCGGGCTATTGTTTGGCTTGTCAGACCCGGGTTAAGGGGTCGGCCACGGTATTGGTGCCGGAAACCAGTCGTCTTCACAGGCAGGAAATACTAACCACCGGCCATGAATTTCACATGGATTTCTCCCCTGATGTCATGTCGTTTGATCTGGAGGTTCCGACCGCGGACCCGAACTATACCGTGGCTGATCGGGAGCGACTGCTCACCCAACTGAGCCGGGGCCCCGGGGGCGATCCTCAATTCCCCTGGCAAACACCTTTGGCCGTGCTGCAAGGTCTGGAAGAAAAGCTCGTGAGGGACTCGGGCCGCGTCAGCGTGGTGGTCGGCTCCGACGCCCGGGTCATGGACATCAGTCCCGGGTGGGGCAAGGATTGTCTGGGCCTTGCTGTGGATCTGGGCACCACCACTATAGTGGTCTACCTTGTTGACCTGAAGACAGGGCGCGTCTTGTCAACCAGGGCCGACATGAACCCCCAGGTCTCGCAAGGCGAAGACGTAATCAGCCGAATATCTCTATGCCAGGATCACCCCGGTCAGCTCGGCCGGCTGGGGGGTTATGCGCGGCAGTGCATCAACGATCTTGCCCGGGAGGCTTGTGGAGAAGCCGGGACAGCTATGGATCGGATATTTGACTGCGTGGTTGTGGGGAACACCGCCATGCACCACATCTTTTTGGGTCTGAACCCCGCCAATCTCGGTCGTGCGCCCTATACGCCGGTGGCTTCCGCCGGCCTGGAAGTCCCCGCCCACGAGCTGGGATTGGCCGTGGCGCCCCGGGCCCGTGTGAACATGCTTCCGATCAAGGCAGGGTTCGTTGGAGCGGATACCGTGGCCGTGGCCCTGGCTCTGGACGCCGATCAGGTTACCGAGCCCACGCTGATGGTGGATTTGGGCACCAATGGTGAGATCATCCTGGCTACAAAGGATGAAATTCTATGTTGCTCCACCGCGGCCGGACCCGCGTTTGAAGGAGGGCACATCCGATGCGGCATGAGGGCCGCGGCCGGTGCGGTTGATAGTGTAAGAGTGTCCGAAGGTGACCTCTCCCCTACCCTTTCGGTCATCGGAGGAGGCCCTCCTCTGGGTATCTGCGGCTCAGGTCTTGTCAGCCTGGTCAGCGAGCTGATAAAAAACCGCGCCATTGTGAGCGCAGGCGGCTTCGACCGCGCGTATCTGGGCCCTCACATACGCAAGGGTTCGGACGGCCTGGAATACGTTCTCGCGGCAGCGGAACGCGCGTCCGCGGGCCGGGATCTGGTTCTGACCCATCGTGATCTGTCCCATCTGCAATTGGCCAAGGCCGCCATACACGCGGGAACATCCTTGATGATGGCGGAAATGGGAGTGACCCGTTTATCCCGGGTCCTGCTGGCCGGGGCCTTTGGCAATTACCTGGACCCCATTGCCGCGTGCAACATGAACATGTTTCCCGGAGTAGATCCGGAAAATGTGAGCGGAGTAGGCAACGCGGCCGGAGCGGGTGCGATCATGGCCTTGATCAGCCGACCCCAACGTGATAGGGCTCAATACCTTGCCCAACACATGCGGTACATGGAACTCGCCGGCCACCCCGGTTTCAAGAACGCGTTCGTGGACGGCATGACCTTCGCTCCATAGAGATCAACCGACGTGTTGTTCAGACACGTGACGATGAACCGGCCCTGTAAGGGCGTATTGCAATACGCCCCTACGTATTCCCCACATGCCTGCGGAACACAATAGGGCTTTGCGGTTGGCGTTTCGGCTTTCGCGTCTGCCAGAGTGTCTCTCACGATTGAAAGGATTGACAGCAGCGAGAACGATGCTGATAAGAACCCTCATGCGCAAGCAAGGCAGAACGAAACATAGAAATGTCGGAAATTCCAGACGCAAGCCTTGACCTCTTCTCTTAATAGTGTTAAGTTCGGGCGGTTCCCGCGGCGTGGGGATGAACCTAGAAGCGGTCACAAGAGACACGAAAACATAAGCATGTTCCCCACATGCGGGAACCAAAAATCTCTTGGGGTTCACAAGAGAGTCGCCGATGAATATATGTCTAAGAGAAGTGGAACAAAGAGACACATTAAAGAAACCGATCAAATTGACCTTCCAGAAGGAGGATGAAGATGAAGAATTTGCCTATAACAATATCCGCCGTCAGATTCGCTCGGACCATAATCGCTCGCTTTCAGATGGGTTGTTGGCTCGCGTTCAACGATAGAGCCGTCGCAATCTTAGTGTCCTATGATATCATGTACCGCCCCCGTCGCCGATGACGCGGCCGGTTCTATCAGGGCAACCTGAACCTATTTCCTACCCAGCTTCTGTGCAGATGCCGCTTTAGGCATCCTTGGGGCTTCATTCAACGAAGGGCAAACCTGCGTTCTCCTTCCCGTGAAAGGGGGAATCATGACAACTGGATCTCACGAATCGTTCTATGGTTACTGGGGTAAGGCCCCGCGGGAAAAGAACCAAAAGGGTGATCCGTTTCATCTAGCCGCGTACCACTGCCTGGATGTGGCGGCTGTGGGCAAGGTCCTGCTTGAACGGCACGACTCTCTCAGGGGGAAGCTTGCCCGCAGTCTTGGCCTGGATGAATCAGCGGTCACGGCCTGGGTTACATTCTTCCTTGCGCTTCACGATCTGGGGAAATTCTCAGAGGCTTTTCAGGGCATTAGGCCGGATATCCAACGACTCATCACGGGTAGTGGGACCAAGTTTCCATATGTTCGCCATGACCGACTCGGGTTCGTGCTCTGGGAAAGACACCTTCGCCCCGCACTGCTGCAAGAGAATCGACTCCCGTTGAGTGACGCGGCAGATGACTGTTGGATTGACGTCCTCCAGTGCTGGGCAAAAGTCGTCTTCGGTCATCACGGGAAGCCACCCGGTCTGTCGGATCCTCATGGTTCCGAGATCCAAATTTCCACTTACTTTTCAGCGGAGGATCTGTCGGCCGCGGAAGACTTTGTCGCTGCGACGGCCGGTCTCTTCCTTTCCAAGGACCTGCCTTTGAGTATTGCGCCGGAAGATTTCGAGCCAAGGTTGACGCAGATGTCCTGGCTTATTGCCGGGGTGGCGGTGGTAAGTGATTGGATCGGCTCAAATGACCGGCATTTTCCTTACCGCTCTGAACCCGTGTCTTTGGATGTCTACTGGGAATCGGCTCTGGAACAGGCTGAGAAGGCGCTCGATGAATCAGGTCTACTGCCTTGCCGGGTTTCTCACGTGACAGGCATGTCTGTTCTCTTCCCGGAGATCGAGGTTCCGAGTCCACTGCAAGAGGCGGTTGAAACCTGCGATCTGCCGTCAGGCCCCCAGTTGTGGATCATTGAAGACCTCACAGGTTCTGGCAAGACCGAGGCTGCTCTGACCCTGGCCCATCGACTGATGGCCGCGGGGCGGGCACAGGGAGTCTTTGTAGCGCTGCCGACCATGGCCACGGCCAACGCGATGTATAAGCGCTTTTCAAAGGCTTATGACCGCGTCTTCGCTGAAGGGAGCAAACCATCGCTGGTTCTCTCGCACGGCGGCCGGCGCCTCAACCCCATGTTCCAGGGATCCATCCTGCCTGAGTTCGGTGTCAAAGATGATTCTTACGCCGCGGACGAGGAAACCGCGGGGGCCGTGTGTTCGGCCTGGCTTGCAGATAATCGCAAGAAAGCCCTGCTTGCCCATGTGGGTGTGGGCACGGTCGATCAGGCATTGTTGGCGGTGCTGCCTTCGAATCACCAGTCCCTTAGACTGCTCGGGCTGTCGGACAAGGCGCTCATCATTGATGAAGCGCACGCATACGATGCGTACATGAACGGTCTGCTGAAGAATCTCCTGCAATTCCACGCGCGTCTCGGTGGAAGCGCAATCCTGCTGTCCGCCACCATTCCGCTGAAGCTGCGCCGAGAATTGATCGAGGCCTTCAACAGCGGTCCGGATGCGCCGGAAACGCGTCTCGCCAAGAACGACTTTCCTCTCGTGACATGCGCAGGCAGCGGTCGCGTCAGTGAAATGGCGGTAGACCCTCGCGACGACATGCGCAGGGCAGTACACGTGGAATTGGTCCACCATGAGTCGGGCGTTCTCGACCGTATAGTCAGCGAATCCAATAACGGAAAAGCTGTTTGCTGGGTTCGCAACACGGTCATTCATGTAATGGACGCGTACGACAAGCTTCTCGAAAAGGGCATCCCCGCGGAACGCCTGATACCGTTCCACGCGAGGTTTGCCATGGGGGACCGACTCAGGATCGAGGATCGGGTTCTGGACATTTTCGGCAAGGAAGGAAAGGACTCCGATCGAAGGGGCAAGGTCGTCGTCGCCACTCAAGTCGTGGAACAGTCACTGGATCTGGATTTCGATTTCATGGTCAGCGACCTTGCCCCCATTGATCTTTTGATCCAGAGGGCCGGGCGGCTCCACCGTCATCACCGAAACTCACGCGGAGAACCTTGTCTCGTCGTGTTCAGCCCCAAACCAGTGGATGACCCGCGCAAGGACTGGTTCAGTTCAATGTTCCCCGAAGTTGTTAAAATCTATCCGGATCACGGCCAACTGTGGCTGACCGCCAAGCTTCTGGATGAACAAGGCGGCTGGACGCTTCCCGAGGATGCCCGTGATCTCATAGAGGGCGTGTTCGGAGAGGAGAGACGAGAAGTTCCGGAAGGCTTGATGGAAATAGAGATGGCCGCTCACGGCAACTTCATGGCAGACCTGTCTCTGGCATTGCATTCCACCCTAATCCTGGAAAAAGGTTATTCGGAAACGGATTCCCCGTGGTTGCAGGACACGCAGGCCCGAACACGCCTGGGAGAGATCACCACCACGGTGCGGCTGGCGCGCCGGCATGATGGCGAGTTGAAGCCCTGGTCGCACGGAGAGGCCAATCCGTGGGAGATGAGCCAACTGAGCGTCAACCAATACCTCATAGCAGAGGAGGCAAAGATCCTCGATCCGGGTCTCAGGGAGGCAGTCAAGAAAGCCAAAGAGAATATGCCGGATAAGGGGAAGTGGAGCGTGCTGGTTCCCCTTCAGACAGAAAACAATGAAGACTGGGTCGGCAGCGCGATCAATGAGAGCGGGGACACTGTTCCGGTGAAGTATTCCCCGTCCGCAGGGCTGGTTGTAGACAACCCAAGGAGGAAAACATGAGTTTCAACCTGATCGAGCGACAATGGATACCTGTCCGAACACGTCACGGAACGCGCAAGACAATTGCGCCCCGACAGATCACCGAGGGATCGGCTGACGATCCCATTGTAGCTCTTGACGCGCCCAGGGCCGACTTCAACGCCGCGTTGATACAGTTCCTCATCGGCCTGGCGCAGACTTGTATTGCCCCTGAGACCAAGGCCCAATGGCGGAAATGGTTCCGTGACCCGCCCACGCCGGAAGTATTGCAGAGCGGGTTTTCAGATGTTGCGGATGCCTTCAATCTGGATGGCGACGGCCCGAGATTCATGCAGGACCTGGAGCTACGGGAGGGCGATTTGAGACCTTTGGAAGACCTCCTCGTGGATCTGACCGGAAACAGCCATTTCATCAAACCTCGCGTCCCGGCCGGCCTGTGCCTGCCGTGCTGCGCTACCGCGCTGTTCTGTCTGCAAACCAATTCACCGGAGGGCGGCCGAGGGCATTTCACTTCGGTGCGTGGCGGAGGACCGCTGACAACCCTGGTAAAGGGTCAAAAGGACAATCTCTGGCACACCGTTTGGTTAAACACGCTCATCAGCACCCATTTCCTTGGTCAATTCGTCGGCCTCAAGGAATCGAAACCGGATAAGTTCCCCTGGCTGGCCCCAACCCGCACCGGTGAATCCAACAAGAGCACGACTCCGGCGGATGCGCATCCAAGCCAGATATTCTGGTCCATGCCGAGGCGCATTCGGATCGACTTCTCAGACACGGAACCGGGCAATTGTCAGATTTGCCGCGCAGAATCAGACACCCTTGTTCAGACCTATATCACTCGACCATACGGAGTCCGATACGAAGGCCCGTGGGTGCATCCGCTCAGCCCGTACATCTACGACAAACACGGACTTCCCCAGCCGCGGCATGCTCGGGCCGGAGGATTAAACTATCGCCAATGGTTGGGTTTGGTCCAGGAAGACGCGTCCGCAGGAAAATCCAACCCGATCATTCGCAAGCCGGCCGCGGTGGTCAGAGTCTATCAGGAACGCCGTCCCGAGGGGCAATCTCTAAGGCTGTGGGCCTTCGGATATGACATGGATCACATGAAGGCAAAGTGCTGGTACGAGGGCGCCATGCCGCTGCCGGGTGTCAAGAGCGAAATCAGTGACAAATTTCAAGGCTCTGTAGCCCGAATGGTTAGGACGGCAATCGTGATCGGCGGCAATCTGGGCAGTTGCCTCAAGGCCGCGTGGTTCAAGCGTACCAAGGATGTGAAAGGGGACACAGGCTTTGTCGATTGGGAATTCTGGGGCCGCACCGAGCCGGGCTTTTTCGGCGCCCTGCGCGCGCTTGAGGAGGAACTGCTCAGTGATCCGGAGCAAACTCCCGTGGCCCCGGTAACTCTCGGAGATTGGCACAAGCGCCTCTGCACAGAAGCGCTTCGGCTATTCGACGAGTACGCCACTCGCGGCCCCATTGAGGACGAGGATCCAAAGCGCATCGCGGTGGCTCGCAACAAGCTCAACGGATACAACCGTGCACAAAAAGTATACGACATCTTGGGCCTGGCCAAGCCCGAGAAAAAACAACAAGCGGCTGAAACGCCGCCTGGAAAGGGGGACTAGCAGATGTCAAAACAGTCATTCTTTGAATTCGGGTATGACGACGCAACCAGACCGGTGGTCAAAGACTGGTGGCTTGAACTTGAAGACAATCGAGGAGATCGCGCCCGACTCCGGCGATGCGCCAACCTTACCGAAGTCGTGTTTGAACCGGCCTATCACCGTCTTCGAATCGATCTTCCCATGTTCTCGGAGCGTGAGGACATCAGGATCGCCGCGGTGGCCGGTGTCCTTTCGCACGTAAGGGACCACCAGCCCGGCCTCGCCTTTGCCGCACAGATGGCGCAGCCCAAGGCCGCCGGTGGACGAACTCCCGTGAGCGGCCTGCGCTTTCGTCGTCTATTGAAGTGTCGCGACCACGCTGAGGTGTTCCCTGCCCTGATCAGGATAGTGAAGCTCCTGGGGCGGGATGTGGACATCTACAGCCTTGCGCACACCGCGTTCAGGTGGGACGACCAACTTCGGAAACAATTGGCCTATGGCTATTACGCAGCAGCCCCTGGCGATGAACAGTGATTCAATGGTTCACCCCCATACGTAATTCCGGGACCTTGTACGGTTCACGGTTACCAATGATCTATGGAAGTAAAGGAGAATACCATGACCAGATTTCTGCAAATACACATGCTGACTTCGTATCCCCCCTCCAACCTCAACCGTGACGACCTCGGACGCCCCAAGACCGCTGTCATGGGAGGCGTCACCCGACTCAGGGTATCTTCCCAAAGCCTCAAGAGGGCGTGGCGAAAATCGGAGATCTTTGAGAACGCTGTGAAAAAGGACCATATCGGCACACGCACCAAGGAAATGGGCATGGACGTGTACAAAAGTCTCATGGCGAGCGGTGTGGAAGAAGAACAAGCGAGGGAGTGGGCCGGGGCAATAGCCGGGGAATTCGGTAAACCGAAAAGAGTTACCAAGAAGGAGCCGTTCGGCGACTTGTTCATCGAGCAACTCGCGCACTTCACCCCTGAAGAAAGGGCCGCCATAGATCGGTTGGTAGAGAATATGATCGAAACCAAACAGGGGCCCACTGATGAGGACCTGGCTCTCCTCCAAAAAGAGCACACGGCAGCGGATGTCGCGCTTTTTGGCCGCATGCTCGCTGCCGCGCCCGCATTCAACACTGAGGCCGCGGCCCAGGTGGCTCACGCGATCACGGTTCACAAAGTCGCGGTGGAAGACGATTTCTTCACCGCGGTGGATGACCTGAACATCGGAGAAGAAGATATGGGCGCGGGCCATATGGGTGAAACCGAGTTCGGGGCCGGTCTCTTCTATCTGTACATGTGCATTGACTGCGAGAGTCTCGTCGGCAATCTCATGGGTAATCAAGAGCTTGCCGGAACCGCGCTCACAAGCCTCGTGGAAGCCGCTGCCAAGGTCGCGCCCACCGGTAAGCAGAACAGCTTTGCTTCCCGCGCGTACGCGTCTTACATACTTGCCGAAGCAGGCTCACAGCAGCCCAGGTCTCTGTCGGTGGCGTTTCTCAAAGCCGCGCGCGGCGAAGACCTGCTCTCCGGGGCGATCGACAAGCTTGAGGAAACCCGTAAACAGATCGACAGCGCGTACGGCTCATGCGCGGACAAGACCGAGAAAATGAATGTTGTAAGCGGGGTAGGAACCCTGGACAACATCCTTGGTTTTGTGAAGGAGTGCGTGTCATGACCGAGTACCTGCTGTTCAGGCTTTACGGTCCAATGGCCTCATGGGGTGACATAGCTGTGGGTGAGTACCGTCCCAGTTTCACCGCGCCCACCAGGTCCGCGATACTGGGGCTTGTGGCCGCGGCCCTGGGAATAAGGCGCGATCAGGAGGACTCGCTCACGGAATTGACCGAAAGTTACGGATTCGCAGCTATGGTAGAAGCCCGGGGCAGTCTACTCCGGGATTTCCACACCTGGCAGATCAGTAAGCCTAAGAAGGGCGCTACCTTTGAGAGTCGCAGACAAGAACTGGCCGGGGACGTTCTCGACACCGGCCTATCCAGGCGTGACTACTACTGCGACGCTCTCTACCAGGTCTGCTTATGGGTCCCTACGGAACGATCCGTCCGTCACAGCCTGTCGGACATCAAGGCCGCGCTGGAAAGACCGCGGTTCCCGCTCTACCTTGGACGGAAGTCCTGTCCTCCCGCGTTGCCGTTGAAACCAGCCATGCTGACAGCGGAGAATGTCAAGGACGCGTTCCGGAAGGTCTCCTTCCCCGAATCCGGCTTGTCGGACGCTCTCCCTCCGGAAGAGACCACAGCCATCCACTGGGATGACGGCGCTGACGCAGGAACCCACCCGCAACACACTATCCTGTCCCGGGATGTGCCTCTCAACCGAGGGGAGTGGCAATTTACCGAGCGCACCCAACACTACCGAATCGAAAAGAAAGGTAAAGGGGAATAAACCATGTATTTCAACAGGATTACACTGTCGCGGGAAAAGGCTGATCCTGAGCGGATTTCACGAATGATTTCCCGGGACGGATACGGAATTCACCAGCGATTGTGGGAGATTTTCGAGGGGCCCGGGATCAAAGACCGGGATTTCCTGTTTCGTAGAGATGATCAGGGAAAGTGGCCGCGGTTCTTTGTGGTCTCCGCGCGTGAGCCCGCTCATGATCGCGGTCCCTGGGAGATTCAAACCAAACCGTACAGCCCGCACCTGAAACAAGGTCAGCGCCTCTTCTTTGCGCTGAGGGCCAATCCCATTGTCACCGGAAAGAACCTCGAGGGCAAACACGCTCGACACGATGTGGTCATGAACGCGAAGCGCAGACTGGAAAATGAGGGAAAACCCAAGGATGAATGGCCCCTGCAGCCGGAACTGGTCCAACAAGAGGGAATCAAGTGGCTCTCGACCAGAATGGATCGATACGGGTTTTCCGTGGATCCTGACGAAGTTCGAGCGGACGGGTACACGCAGCATCGGCTCCCGAAACCCAAGAGCAAGAAAGGGATCCGCCTGAGTACGATCGACTTCTCCGGCAGGCTGACCGTGGTTGACCCGGACGCATTCCTGAAAGCGCTCTACACGGGAATCGGTCCGGCCAAAGGATTGGGATGCGGAATGCTGATGGTGAGGAGGATCTGAACATGTTGCCTCCTCTTAAGCCTATAGCCGTAAAAGAGAGACTCTCCATCCTATTTGTGGAAAAGGGACATCTTGATGTCCTGGACGGAGCGTTCGTCGTGGTGGACAAGAACGGCGTTCGCACTCAGGTACCCATAGGAGGTGTGGCATGCCTGATGTTGGAACCGGGCACCCGCGTTTCACACGCGGCCGCGACGCTTGCTGCACGGGTCGGCACACTGTTGGTCTGGGTCGGTGAGGCCGGTGTGCGCCTGTACGCTTCCGGGCAGCCGGGGGGAGCGCGCTCGGATAGGCTGTTGCACCAGGCCCAGCTCGCTCTGGATGAAAAGGCCCGTCTCAAAGTGGTACGAAAAATGTATGCCCTGCGCTTCAACGAAGAGCCTCCCGCGCGGCGCAGTGTGGACCAACTCAGGGGCATTGAAGGAGCGCGAGTGCGCAGAATGTATCAAATCATTGCGCAGCAATATCGCGTGAAATGGAAGGCTCGGAAATATGATCCCAAGGACTGGGGCAGCGGTGATCTTCCCAATCGCTGCCTCAGCTCGGCCACAGCATGTCTGTACGGCATAACGGAAGCCGCGGTCCTGGCTGCAGGCTATTCGCCTGCTGTGGGATTCATACACACAGGTAAACCGCTTTCGTTTGTGTATGATATTGCGGACATCTTCAAGTTCGAGACTGTTGTGCCGGTAGCCTTTCGGGTTGCCGCTCGCAAGAAACGCAACCCGGAACAGGAAGTGAGGCTCGGTTGTCGGGACGTGTTCCGTGAAACCAAGCTTCTTAAGCGGATAATCCCTACAATCGAGGATGTCCTTGCCGCTGGTGAAATCGCGCCGCCCGAACCGCCCGCTGATGCCATAGGGCCGGCCTTTCCGGAACCGGAGGGAATAGGAGATGTTGGTCATCGTGGTTGAAAACGCTCCACCGCGCCTCCGTGGCCGTTTGGCCGTCTGGCTCCTGGAGGTGCGAGCCGGAGTGTACGTTGGTAACTATTCCGTCAAAGTACGGGAATACGTGTGGAATCAGGTTGTGGAGGGAATCGAGGACGGCAACGCGGTCATGGTCTGGAGAGCCCGAACCGAAGCAGGCTTTGACTTCGTCACCCTCGGAAGGAACCGACGCATACCTGTCGATATGGACGGTGTCAAACTGATTTCTTTCCTGCCCGAGCAGGAAAAGGAAGGGGATGTGATTGAGGGTGATCAATCCATGCTTGAACAGCCGATTTGATCGGTGTATAATCGGTAGAAAAAGTGGCGCCTGATTAACATTGTAACTCCAACAGGTTGGAGATGGTGTGTTCCCCACATGCGTGGGGATGAACCGCGGTTTCGCCAGTACCGAGAGCCTTGCTGGAGGTGTTCCCCACATGCGTGGGGATGAACCGTTCTCGTCGAGTCTGAACGTCTCGGTGCATTGGTGTTCCCCACATGCGTGGGGATGAACCGAGTCATGCGTGGATTATGCAGCGCGCACACAGGTGTTCCCCACATGCGTGGGGATGAACCGCAGTACCCCGAGAAAGAAACGGGTGCGGAGATGTGTTCCCCACATGCGTGGGGATGAACCGAATTCGTCAGTGCTTAGGTCAGCCATCTTGTCGTGTTCCCCACATGCGTGGGGATGAACCGCAGGTGACGACCGTTGGTTAAACCTGAAAACTGTGTTCCCCACATGCGTGGGGATGAACCGGACTCCTGGGAGGCCAGCGCGGATGACCCCAGGTGTTCCCCACATGCGTGGGGATGAACCGGATATTGGCGGCATCAAGCACTACCGTGGGGAGTGTTCCCCACATGCGTGGGGATGAACCGCATGACCTGACGTGACACGACCGGACCCGACCCGTGTTCCCCACATGCGTGGGGATGAACCGGACCGATGAGGATTCGACCGTGACTGGAGAAACGTGTTCCCCACATGCGTGGGGATGAACCGGCTGCCCGCTCCAGAGTGAGGACAACAACCTTGTGTTCCCCACATGCGTGGGGATGAACCGTGGTATAGAAGGCATAACCACCTCTTTGGTGGAGTGTTCCCCACATGCGTGGGGATGAACCGCTGTATCACTTTCCCTAATATAACCAATACCAGTGTTCCCCACATGCGTGGGGATGAACCGAGGACGCCGACGGTGGCTGCGCTCTTCCGTTTGTGTTCCCCACATGCGTGGGGATGAACCGGATACATCAAGACGAAGGACGGCCGACCGACAGGTGTTCCCCACATGCGTGGGGATGAACCGAGACTGAGTGGATGACAGCGACCGAGTGCATCGTGTTCCCCACATGCGTGGGGATGAACCGTTGAGGAGCAGTTCAAGGCCTGCATGGAAGAGGTGTTCCCCACATGCGTGGGGATGAACCGGGCTGGGGAGCGCTCACGGCAAAATATCCTGTGTGTTCCCCACATGCGTGGGGATGAACCGGTCGTCAGGTTCGTGTATCACTGGCTTAGGTCGTGTTCCCCACATGCGTGGGGATGAACCGTTGCCCGACGTGGTAATTCTGGATCACCTGGAGTGTTCCCCACATGCGTGGGGATGAACCGATATTGGGCCATCTCGTTGCGTTCGGTGGGGGGTGTTCCCCACATGCGTGGGGATGAAGAGTTGATTACACCCCCGCCTACCATACTAGAAGGGTGTTCCCCACATGCGTGGGGATGAACCATTCCCTTTAGCAGTATGCCCGACGACATAGAGGTGTTCCCCACATGCGTGGGGATGAACCGACAGGATAGAGACGAAGGGGGCGGCGGGTGGTGTGTTCCCCACATGCGTGGGGATGAACCGATGATAACCTGTTCATCGTCTGGTATGCGGCGGTGTTCCCCACATGCGTGGGGATGAACCGCGACGCATAGCACTCGGTGCGCGACGACATAAGTGTTCCCCACATGCGTGGGGATGAACCGGTTTCATTCCTTTCGTGGCCGAGCTTGCCTGCGTGTTCCCCACATGCGTGGGGATGAACCGCTTACCGTCACCCCCGAAACTGTGGACAGATTGTGTTCCCCACATGCGTGGGGATGAACCGGCTTCGTTGAACAGATCAACCAGCGCGTTCATGTGTTCCCCACATGCGTGGGGATGAACCGACCTCTCGGAGGTTGAATTCAACGTATTGCTGGTGTTCCCCACATGCGTGGGGATGAACCGTAGGTCTAATCGTGCAGTGATTGACTGTTTTGGTGTTCCCCACATGCGTGGGGATGAACCGATGAAACGGTCAAAATATCGCGCTACGTGCAAGTGTTCCCCACATGCGTGGGGATGAACCGATCCCCCGGGAGATCACCATCACGTTGCCGACGTGTTCCCCACATGCGTGGGGATGAACCTGGGATCTGTTTCTCTTTCATAGCGTGCTCCTCAGTGTTCCCCACATGCGTGGGGATGAACCGAAACCGATGGAGAGCGAGAGGTGTACGTGAGCGTGTTCCCCACATGCGTGGGGATGAACCGGTGGCGGGCGCTATAAGCGCCATCATAACAACGTGTTCCCCACATGCGTGGGGATGAACCGGCGGTTCTCCTGACTCGACGCGATAACAGTCGGTGTTCCCCACATGCGTGGGGATGAACCGGGCGTGGCCACGAGCATCAATAACCTGATACTGTGTTCCCCACATGCGTGGGGATGAACCGTTTCCAGTATTCTAGCGATCCGCGGACCTGTAGTGTTCCCCACATGCGTGGGGATGAACCGTCATTGCCGACGAAAACAAGGTGGTCCGGACGGTGTTCCCCACATGCGTGGGGATGAACCGGAGTGGGGGCGTTCAATATTGGAACTGTAGGTGTGTTCCCCACATGCGTGGGGATGAACCGCAACGTTCACCGGGACCTCCGTGGCGTCGAGCGTGTTCCCCACATGCGTGGGGATGAACCGCCCTGGAATCAGGCGGTAGCGGCGGTTGGGTTGTGTTCCCCACATGCGTGGGGATGAACCGCTTGACTTCGTCAAGATCAACTCACGCGGAGAGTGTTCCCCACATGCGTGGGGATGAACCGTCACAGTGTAGGTTTTCACATTGTACGATCAGAGATCTGCTGTTTTTTTCAGAATAGATT
>CAZGNL010000019.1:0-44928 GCA_964527475.1 uncultured Syntrophaceae bacterium | reverse complement strand
GCCCTCCATTCTCACCGGGCGCAGAACCGCTTCAAGCCCGGTGAACCATTACCAGAGAGGGTAACCTGAATTATGCGGCGCATCCTCCTTTGTGCGTGGATTTCTCAACTCCTTGTCAGCAGCGCACGCGCTTTCTGAACCGCTACGTACAGGACGGGGGTAAAGATGACCCCTAAAATGGTTACACCGAGCATTCCCCCGAACACGGCGGTTCCAAGTGCTTGACGACTGACCGCTCCCGCTCCTGTTGCTATCACAAGGGGTGAGACTCCGACTATAAAGGCGAGAGATGTCATAAGAATCGGTCTGAACCGAAGCCTCGAACCCTCTGTGGCCGCTTCCAATATGGACTTACCTTTTGCACGCATGTCTCTGGCGAACTCCACAATGAGGATTGCATTCTTGGCGGACAACCCCACGAGTAATATGAGTCCCACCTGAGTGTATAGGTTGTTGTCCATGCCTCGGCTCATAAGAGCTATCATAGCGCCCAAGACTGCGAGTGGAACTATCAGCACAACCGCCAGAGGATCCAACCAACTTTCGTACAATGCGGCCAGTATGAGAATAACTACAACGATTGCCAAAGCGAAAATCAGCGCGGCCTGTCCTCCTGCCTGTTTTTCCTGATACGACATGCCTGTCCAGTCGTAGCCCATGCCCGGAGGAAGCTTTGAATCCGCAAGCCGCTCCATGACATCCAGTGCTTCTCCGGTGCTCACCCCCGGCTCGGGAGAGCCACTGATCCTGGCGGTAGGAAACATATTGTAACGGTCAATTCTTGGTGGTCCGAGTGATTCTTTGACTTTTGCCAAAGTACCCAGAGGGACCATACTCCCTTCCTTGTTGCGAACCTCGAGCCGTGAGATGTCCTCGGGCTTGGCTCGGAACATGCCGTCAGCCTGAACCTTTACTTGCCAGGTTCTGCCAAATTTATTGAAATCATTAACATAAGAGGAGCCGAGATAGGCTTGCATTGTGTCGAATACCGATTGGAGAGGAACTCCCAATTTAAGCGTCTTCTCTCTATCCACATCTGCTCTGATCGTAGGTATGTTGGCCCGAAAAGTTGAGAATACACCGCCCAGATCCGGTTGGGATCTTGCCTGGTACGCCAACCCGCTGGTGGCTTTCTCCAGGGCGGAGAGGCCAAGACCACCTCGATCTTGAATCTGCATCTCGAATCCGGCGCCTGTTCCAATCCCGGGGATCGGTGGTAATGAAAAAGGCATCACAATGGCTTCCTGGATTTTCCGGAACTTCAGCGCGAGTTGCTGCATGATAGCGGTTCTGCTCAGCCCGGCCTTGACCCGTTCATCCCACGGATCCAGGGCGGCGAAACCCGCCCCGAAATTGCTCGATGTACCGTCAAGCATGGAGAATCCGCCCAGGAAAACGTAGTCGGCTACACCATCGGTATCCTTCAGAATCGCGCTCAGTTTTGCAAGGGTTGTTCTTGTCCGCTGCAAGGACGCGGCATCGGGCAATTGGACGTTCATGACAATGAGCCCGTCATCTTCCGATGGAACAAAGCCGGTAGGAACCTTTGTGAAACCCGCATAGGTAAGTCCGACAATTACTGCGAACAACACGACCATTACGGTTACTCTGCGCACGCAAAACGAGACCGCGGCGGAATAGCGGCGGGTCAGATGGTCGAACGCGAAATTGAAGCCTCTGAACAAAAGGTTGGGGCGCTTCTTTTCGGTGCGTAAAAGAAGAGCGCAAAGCGCAGGACTCAGCGTGAGCGCATTAATGGAACTAAAAAAGGTGGAAACAGCTATTGTCAGCGAAAACTGACGGTAAAGCTCCCCGGTGATGCCCCCAAGGAATGCCGCGGGGACAAAAACCGCCATGAGGACCAGAGTAGTGCTGATGATGGGCCCCGTGATCTCACCCATTGCCTTCACGGCCGCTTCTTTCGGGTTCAGACCGAACTCCGCAATATTGCGGTCCACATTCTCCACCACTACTATGGCATCGTCCACTACAATTCCGATCGCCAGTACCAATCCGAACAGTGTGGTCATGTTGATGGAGAATCCGAACATCGCCATCGCTGCAAATGTGCCAATAAGCGAGACAGGAATCGTTATGGCAGGTATGAGGGTAGCGCGCCAATCTTGAAGGAATAGAAAAACCACAAGAAAAACAAGGATAAATGCCTCGATAAGTGTTATCACAACCTCGTCGATGGATTCCCGAACCAACTCGGATGTATCAAAAACCGTTTTGTAAGCTAGACCTTGGGGAAAGTTCTCTTTGAGTTCCTCCATTTTTGATCTTACCAGGTCCGCGACAGCGAGCGCATTGGAGCCCGGGGTCTGGTAGACGATCATGGTGGCAGCGGGAGCGCCGTTGAAAGTAGAGAAGGTACTATAGTCTTGGCCCCCAAGCTCCACGCGTGCCACATCTCGGATACGGGTAATTCGGCCTCCCTTCTCGGCCTTGACGATTATGTCTTTGAATTGCTCCACCTCGGAGAGCCGTCCCATGGCATTGACGGTCAATTGAAAATCCTGGCCCTTTGGGGCGGGCGGCTGACCGATCTGCCCCGCGGCCACCTGTACATTCTGTTGTTTCAGGGCGTCCACTACATCGCCGGTGGTCAAAGCGCGATATTCCAGCTTGTTCGGATTCAGCCAGATCCGCATGCCGTAGTCTTTGGGCGGAATGACATTTATGTCTCCGACCCCATCAAGTCGAATCAGCTGGTCCCTGATGTACAACGTAACGTAATTCGTCAGGAACAGGTCGTCATAAGCCCCATCCGGAGAGTACAAACTCATCACATTCACCAGAGAGGTGGACGCCTTTTTGGTAGTGACACCCAGCCGCTGGACCTCCAGGGGCAGCTTCGCCAACGCGGTGGAGACCCGGTTTTGTACCAGGACGTTGGCCATGTCAACATCCGTACCCAGTTGGAAGGTGACTTTTAGGTTGTAGGACCCGTCCGCAGCGCTGGTGCTGCTCATATAGATCATACCCTCGACGCCGTTGACTGCTTGCTCAATCGGGGAGGCCACCGTATCCGCGACTATCTGGGGATCCGCTCCGGGATAAGCGGCCGAGACCTGGATCATGGGCGGCGCGACTTCCGGATACTGAGCCACTGGAAGCGTGTACAGGGATATTCCCCCCGCGATCACTATGAGTATGGAGATCACGGAGGCAAAGATGGGCCGATCAATGAAGAAACGACTAAACATGTTTGTACGCAATCAATCCTTTGCAGGCCCGGGCTTTCCTGAGTCGCCGGACGTTTGGGCCTGGGGAGACGAACCTTTCTTCGATTCATTTTTGTTTCCGGGCGGGTTCGGGGGCGCTTCCATGGGTTTTACCTTGGCGCCCGGCCGGGCCCTTTGTAGACCGTTGACTATTATCCGGTCGTTCTCGGAAAGGCCTTTCAGGATGACCCGCATCTTTCCTACCAGCTGCCCGGTCTCAACTTTGAGATGCTCAACCACGTTATTGTCATCCACGAGCAAGAGATACTTACCGGACTGGTCCGCCTGAACTGCCAAATCCGGGGCCAGGAGGGTGTCAAACCTCCTGGCCGGCACTCTGACTCGCAGGAACATCCCCGGAAAGATCAAACCGTTCTTGTTGGGCAAGATTGCTCTCACTTGAATAGTTCCCGTTTTGGAATCCACGCTCGTGTCCGCGAAGTCCATACGACCCTCATGAGGGTAACCTTCTTCATCTGCAAGGCCCACGTAAGCGGGGGTCGGATCCCTCTCCATCTTCTCCGTCGCGGAGAGGTCTCCCTTCTGCGCCGCGTATCTTCTTACAATCGGCAACAGATCCATCTCGCTGAGGTTGAAATAGACATGGATCGATTCATCATTTACAATCGTCGTTAGAAGGGTCCTTTCGCCAGCGCCCACGAGGTTGCCCACATCCACCAGATTGCGGCTCACTTTGCCGCTAATCGGAGATTTGACCCGGGTATAATCCAGATTGAGCTGTGCTTCGTCCAGGTCCGATGTTGCCTTTTCCACATCGGCCTTTGCCAGATCCCTCTGGGCTGTGGCTTCTATGGATTTTATTTCCGCTATTGACTGCGTTGCAGCCAGCCGGGTTGCCTTATCCAGTTCGATCTGGGCAAGATTGAGCTGCGCCTCTTTTCCCTTTAAAACGGCTTTCGCCTGGTTTACCTTAGCCTGGAACGGCTTTGGATCTATCGAAAAAAGAAGTTTCCCGGCCTTTACCTTTTCTCTGGGTTCAAACTCCACACTCTCCAGAAAGCCTTGGACTCTTGCGCGTATCTCAACAGACTCAATGGGCGCGGCGGTCCCTGTTGCGACCAGCCATTGCGTGACCTCCTTTTTCAACGGCCTGCCCACCGTTACTTCAGGAGGCGGCGCAGGCCCCGCCCTGTCCGCATCCCCACCGCAAGCGGCCAGACTCAGGATGATCCAAATGACAACGAGAATCCAAATGAAATTGGCGCGACTACCCATGTGAGAACTCCTGGTAACAACCGAGGGACCCTTGGCCGGCCCAAATTGAGCACAAATCCGTGGCTTTGGTCACGATGCACCGGTATCCCATAATCTCCAGCAAACGATGTTTTCCACAATGCTCAACCATAACTTCTAAAGGAGGCCGCTGTCAAGAAGCGTGTTTTCTCATGAGTTTCCACAATAGGCGCCGCGTGCAAGCCAATGCTCCCGTATGCACTGCGAGGGAGAATGCCTCGCCGGGCTCGAAATGACATCCTGGGTGAGATCCCCCGGAGTGACTGCCGGATTGCCCTGCCGAGGATTTCTGGTTTATCGCGTAATCGGCGCCTTGCAATCCTGTCAAATCTCCAAGGGCTTGGAAGAAGAAAAGGAAATGGCTACTCTGTAAATCGGTGTTGTCGGATCTCAAATCAAGTGGTAAAATTCTTCCTGATTAATCGTTGACTCTGCTCAGCATAAGACAAAACAAGGAGAAAAGGAATGAAGGTAAACTTGACAAAGAACATTGGGTTTATGTTGCTTGCGGCTTGGCTCATCATAACAGGCCTCTTGCAAGCGCTTTCCGTCGGTAACTTAACGATCGGCGTTTTGCTGGGGATACTCGCCATCGTCGCCGGTGTCTGTATTCTGATCGAAAAGTAGTGATTTGTGTAATGGTTCACCGGGCTTGAAGCGGTTTTGAGCCCGGCGCCGCTGGAGGGCCCACTCGACGTGGTGTCAATAGGTTCTCCACGATGCTTACGTTCTTTGAACAAACCGCGCCGGTGTTCAATGTCCACGAATCCATGAGAAAAGCAAAGAAATCAAAAGCCTTTCTCGAACCACTAACATCCGGCGGGCCGCCAACAGCTATCAATGAAGCTCCACCACCGACCGGCCCGTAAATCGGCCCTACGCCGAGTAGTTCCCCCATACGTAATTCCGGGAGCTTGTACGGTTCACGGTGAACGGTTACCATGACTCAGTGACTGCCATACCGAGCATTTCTTCCCTTGACACAGAACCACACAAGGTGTATACACACCTAACGTCTTAAGAAAATGGCGGCGCCCGTGGATTCCAAACACAAGACCCCCGGCAACGAGGTTGGAAGAATCTGCGCTTGCTTCAACCTGAGGAGAGCGGCGAGACTGGTCACTCAACGGTTTGACCAGGCTTTTCGGGAACTGGGCCTCAGAGCTACCCAGTTGTCGGTGCTGGTGGCAGTCTTTAATGTGCCTGACATTCCGGTATCCAGGCTGGCTCTGGCACTGGGAATGGAACGGACCTCACTTACTCGCAATCTTAAAGTGCTGGAGCGCAAAGGGCTTGTGTACGGGAAAGAGGGCGAGGACAAAAGAGAGCGAAGGATCAATATCACGCAGGATGGTGTGCTCGTGCTGGAAAAGGCGTTTCCCCTTTGGCGGACGGTTCAATCTGAAGTTGAGGATGCTCTTGGTAGCGAGAAGTGGGGATCTCTTCTATCCGGGCTGCACGAAGTGGCGCGCAAGTTCAGGTAGGAGGCTGTGGGCTAACCGCTTACATTGCTGGAATGGCGGCACGCGGGGTGCCATGACATGGCGCAAACCCCGCCAACCAGGGGATTATGCCACAGGCTCTCGGTTTTTGTGTCGAGATAAGTGTGCATGCACGTATCTCCAAGGAAGCCATAGTCTTGGAAGAGGAGCGGAAAACGCGGTTAGAGCAGCCACAACGTAAAGCAGAGGGATCAACCAGATCACAATCACTACTCTATCGAAGGAGGAGACAATGCCCGGGCAAGTGTACTACGATTTACGAGAACAGATGGATCAGTATTCTGTGGGATTCCCCTCAACCGAATCCGGGGTTGATCTCAAGATCCTGGAGAAGCTCTTCTCAGAAGAAGAGGCTGAAATGTACCTTAATCTCAGCATGGTGCTTGAAACGCATGATGCTGTGGCTGAACGGGTAGGGCGGGAGCCCGGTGAAGTGGCCGATCTGCTGGAACGCATGGTGGACAAGGGCCTCATTTTCCGGCTCAAAAAGGGAGACTCTGCCAAGTACGGGGCCGCGCCCTTTGTGGTCGGGTCTTTCGAGTACCAGGTCAAGGACATGGACCGGGAGTTTGCTGAATTGTACGACCAATACTTCCTGGAGGCGTATGGGAAGCAAGGGATGGGTCTGACGCCGCCCATGAGGACCATACCGGTAAACAAGTCAATTGACCATTCGTGGCCGGTGGCCCCGTACGAAGATGTGAAGGAGATTTTCAAGAACAGAGACAAGATCGCGGTTGCGAATTGCGTGTGCCGAGTCCAGCAAGGCCTTCTGGAAAAGGCATGTGATAGTCCGTTGGAGGCATGTTTTCAATTCGGAAGCCACGCTCAGTACTATGTAGACAAGGGTATGGCCCGATTTGTCACAACTGAGGAAGCCCTCGCCATAATCGACAAATGCGATGAGGCGGGCCTTGTCCCCCAGCCGTTTGTTGCTAAGGACGCAGGCGGGTTGTGCAACTGCTGCGGCGATTGCTGCGGAATTCTGCGGTCCATCAAAATGAGCCCAAAGCCTGCCGAAAAGGTTTTCACCAGCTATTATGCGAAAGTGGATCCCGATGAGTGTTCTGCGTGTGAGACCTGCGTTGACCGCTGCCAAATGGAAGCGATCGCTGTGGGAGACGAAGACGTTGCAGAGGTCGACCGCGACAGGTGCATCGGCTGCGGTTTGTGCGTTACCACGTGTCCCAGCGAGGCTGTTTCGCTGATACTAAAGCCGGAATCGGAGCGCCGCGAACCACCGGCCACCGCCAAGGACTTCATGATGCAGATGGCCTCCGTACGCGGCAAATCTCTTGTACCGTTGGCCGCGTCAAAGGGCCGGTAGAACTGATTCCACCGGCCAGGATTCTTAAGGCACTTACAGAACCGCTTACCTCATCCGGGGCGAAGCCACGGACGGAAGTACCCAAGATCTTCGTAGTTCGTTGTCCCTGATTGGGGGGGATAGTTGGTACAACAGGACTGGGTATGCGCTTGGACGGAGCAAATCCCTCTCTTTGACAAACTGAATGATTCCCGATTGGGTAACCATTCACTTACGAGCGGCCGACGGGAACGACCACGTTCCTGCGTTTGGCGCGTGGCAAGACGGCGCACACACAGGTGCGCGCCGTACACTCTGCCCCACGACGAATCTAGGACCGGACGTAGGGGCAGACCTATGTGTCTGCCCTCCCCGTTGCCCCCGTAAGTGAGTGGTTTACCCGATTGGTCAACTACGTCTTGACACGGTGAGCGGAAATGGTTAAAAGGGTTGCAAGGCTGTGGCCCGTGTTGGGAATAACGTGGGCCATTTTGGGATGAAAAGGAAGGCATCTTGACCGGTTGCACGCAAATGCCGCAAGGCGCAACAACCAGAGCAGCTATTACTTTGCTGGCTTACCTCGTGTTTGTGGTTGTCGCACCTACCATAGGGCACATGTGTTGCACGGACCACGACCACAATGAGGAGCACACAAGCTGCCCTGTACCTTTGGAGCCCAAGGCCCAAGGTGCTCGGAGTTTGCCGAATGCCGCTCCCATGACTCAAGCGGCGCCTTCTGTCAGTAGTCCCTCTTGCTGCGTGTGCCAACATGATTTGGGGGATTCCGAGTACGAGCCTCACCTTTTACCCCCCCGAAAGCCCGCAACTCCGGTTATGACATCCATGCTACATCCCGGAACGCTGCTTTCAGAGAGTGTTCGGGCCCATCAATGCGATTCCCCCTTTTCGGTCGATGTTTGCCGTTTGAATCAAGCTCTCGGCTGTTCTCGTACCATTGTTCTTCTGATCTAAACCAGTATCTCCCATAGTATCATTACGGACTCTTGCTCAGATCGAGCGCGGGTAGGCTTCATATGGTGCGAGGCGCGGAATCCGTGCTGTTATCTCGTGTTTGTGAGTCCCCGGATCGGAACGTCCTGATGGTCTGAGCCTAAAGGGAGGAGAAATAGACCAAAATGAAGAGAATAGCATTCTTGACTCTCCTGTTGGTTTTGGTGGCCACCGTCTTACCCGCATTCGCAGGGGGCGCGGCATCGCGCAGCGCTCAACGGCGGTCCAGGAAGGCGCTCAGTGTGTGGAACCAGCAAATGGCCGGAGAATGGAAGAAATTCGAGGCTGAAATGGCTGAGGCAGAAGCTAAATTGGACAAGATTCAGAAGAAAGTCCCAAGGACCAGGCAGCAAGCAAAGCCCAAACCAACTTTGAAATTACCACATTGAGGAACGAGCATCTCATGAGATTAAAAAACTATGTCGGCATAGGAATTGTTATCCTAATCACGGCAGTGGTGGGATTTCTGATCCTTTCCACCGACCCGAAGCCGTCCTCGTCCAGCATCCACGGTCACGGTTGCGGTCACGACCACGGTCACGACGAAGGAAACCACGTTGACCCGCACACCGCGGGCGGGTCCCATGAGAAGGATGCCCACAAAGGTCACGATCACGGCGGTGGAAGCCACGTTGCCGGGCTCACCGAGGACGGGCCCCAAGAGGATGCCCACAAAGGTCACGACCACGGTCACGATCACGGCGGTGCAAGCCCCGGCGCCGGGCACACCGAGGACGGGTCCCAAGAGGATGCCCACAAAGGTCACGATCACGATCACGGCAGTGCAAGCCACGTTGACCGGCACACCGAGGCCGGGCCCCAGAACAAGGATGACCACAAGGGTCACGATCACGAAGGTCACGATCACAAGGGTCACGATCACGATACCCCCGCAGATTCAGGTCATCACGACCATGGGGAGGTGGCCGAAGGACCTCATGGGGGAAAACTGCTCAAGGACGATCATTTCGCCCTTGAAGTGTCCATCGTGGAGGATGGCGTGCCTCCACGGTTCAGAGCTTACTGGTACGAAGAGGGGAAGCCGGTTGATCCCAAAGAGGTTAAACTCTCAATCGCGTTGAAACGACTCGGGGGGCGGGTTACTCGATTCAAGTTTGTGCCGACGGGCGATTTCCTGTATAGCGACACGGTTGTGGAAGAGCCTCATTCCTTTAATGCGAAAGTAATTGCAGAGTACCGCGGCAAAGAATACCGCTGGGAGTATTCACAGACCGAAGCAAGAGTCGGCATTACTGCTGATGCTGCAAAGACGGTCGGCATACGAGTCGAAACCGCGGGACCTGCTCAGATCCGGTCGGTGCTCAACTTACCCGGGGAAGTGGTCTTGAACGCTGACCGAATGTGCCACGTTGTTCCACGGATCTCGGGCTTGATAGCCGAATCCCGAAAGAATCTGGGAGATTCGGTCAGGGAAGGTGAGGTCATCGCGGTTTTGGACAGTCGAGAACTGGCCGATGCCAAGAGCAGCTATTTGGTACACCTCAAACGCGAGGAACTGGCTCGTATCAACTTCGACCGCATTAAGAATCTGTGGGAAAGGAAGGTCAGTCCCGAGAAGGAATTTCTGGACGCTCAAAAGACCTTTGAAGAAGAAAGGATAGAACGACTGGCAGCCGCGCACAAGTTGCGTGCGTTAAGTCTTTCCAAGGCGGATCTCGAAGATCTCCGCAAAAAACCTGATGGACCGATGACACGGTACGAACTGCGTGCTCCCGTTGACGGAGTGGTGATAGCAAAACACATGTCCAAGGGTGAGTGGGTAGGAGACAAGGCGGACATCCTGAGTATTGCGGACCTATCCACCGTGTGGGTGGACATCACGGTATATGCCGACAAGCTGGACGTGGTTCGCGTTGGTCAGCATGTCACCGTCAAGTCCGATTCCACCGAGCTGGAGGCCTCCGGAACGGTATCGTACATTGGTCCACTTGTTGGCGAGGAGAGCCGGACCGCCATGGCGCGAGTGGTAATTGACAATCCCAAGGGAAGATGGCGCCCGGGGATGTTTGTCTCCGCAACACTGGTTCGGGAGGATGACCGAGTGCCGGTGGCTGTCAGGCCTGAAGCAATACAGACACTTGATCGTCTTGGACCCAGTGTTTTTGTTCGATTCGGCGATCAGTTTGAGGCCCGTCCAGTGGAATTGGGTCGCGCGGATTCCCAGTACGTCGAGGTGCTGGAAGGTCTGGCGCCCGGGGAGAAATATGCCTCGGCAAAGAGCTTCATTCTCAAGTCTGAACTGGGCAAAGCGGGCATCTCTCACACACATTAGACATACATTGTAGGGACGCTCATGCCCAAAAGGAAAGGCACAACGAAACGTGAAAAGTAACTCACCAGTTACGCGGGGCAGATCGTCTCCCGGGGTATGTCATTGCGAGGACTGAAACGACGAAGCAATCTCCATCTCTACTGCGCAGGAGATTGCTTCCTCCGCTTCAAGCCCGGAGTCGCAATGACATCTTGCGAGTTAACCCCAAATGACTGAAGGGTACACGTGAAAATGTCCGCAAAATCGCGGGTCCCGGCCGCAGGGGCGACGCATGCGTCGCCCTCTTGGATAGTAGGCCGGTGACGGCACTCGTGGGATTTTGCAGTGCATCCGTTTTTGTATGCAAACATCCTTTTTCCCAATAGGACCACACGGCAAGTTGGAAAGGTTAGGCAATGGTAAATCGGATTTTGAAGTTCTCCATCGAACGTCGATGGCTAATGATAGCTCTCGCGGCCGCGATCGGGGCCCTGGGTATATATAACTTTGGGAATCTTACAATTGATGCGGTCCCGGACATAACCAACGTCCAGGTTCTGGTGAGCGCGGAAGCGAAAGGGTTTTCGCCCTTGGAAGTGGAGCAACGCGTCACTTTTCCCATTGAAACAGCGCTGGCGGGCATCCCGGGACTGGAGAAAACTCGCTCAAATTCGCACTATGGTGTGTCGCAGGTAACGGCCATTTTTGAAGATGGAACCGACATCTACTTTGCGCGGCAACTGGTGAATGAGCGAATCCAGGAAGTCAAGGGCGAGCTTCCCCCTGGAGTGGAACCCAGCATGGGCCCTATCGCGACCGGCCTGGGCGAAATATACATGTGGACTGTAGAGGCCTTGCCCGGAGCGAGGAAGCCCGATGGAACACCGTATATGCTGACCGACTTGCGAACCATCCAGGATTGGATAATTCGCCCGCAGCTGAGAAATGTCCCGGGTGTCACCGAGATAAACGTAATAGGCGGCTATGATAAACAGTTTCATGTCACGCCTGATCCACGGAAACTGATTGCTCATGGGCTGACCTTCCATGACATCATTGAAGCCCTTTCTCGAAACAACGCCAATGTAGGGGCCGGATATATTGAGCGAAGCGGAGGACAGTACCTGGTACGAGTTCCGGGCCAGGTTGCCGACCTGGAGGACATCCGGCGGATCATTGTGGATAATGTCCAAGGTGTGCCCATATTGGTGAAGGATGTGGCAGAAGTTCACCTTGGCAAAGAGTTGCGAACCGGCGCGGCCACCAAGAACGGAGAAGAGACGGTTCTCGGAACCGCTTTCATGCTCATGGGGGAAAACAGCCGCGTTGTGGCTGAAAGGGTAGCCAAAAGGCTGAAAGAGGTGAATCGGACGCTTCCCGAGGGCGTGGTGGCGAAACCGGTCTACAGTCGTACCAAACTCGTGGACAAGACCATCCACACCGTGAAAACCAATCTGTTTGAAGGCGCGATGCTGGTCATCGTGATCTTGTTTCTGTTCCTTGGAAACATTCGAGCAGCCGTGGTTACGGCTTTGGTGATCCCGTTATCCATGCTCTTCGCGATCACCGGAATGGTAGGACAGAAGATAAGCGCAAATTTGATGAGCCTCGGCGCCATTGATTTCGGAATCATTGTCGACGGCGCGGTGGTGATCGTGGAGAATTGCGCTCGCAGACTTTCCCTGGCGCAGCGTGAAAAGGGAAGAGTCCTGACCAGGGGCGAACGTCTGGAAGTCGTCTGGGACGCGTCTCGTGAGGTGAGGAAGCCGATGTTGTTCGGTGAACTAATCATAATGATTGTTTATCTGCCGATTCTGACCTTAACGGGCGTAGAGGGCAAGACCTTCCTTCCGATGGCCTTAACGGTACTCATGGCCTTGACCGGCGCCTTGATTCTTTCCTTCACATTTGTGCCTGCCGCGGTTGCGATCTTCGTTTCCGGCAAAGCGCCTCAAGAAAAGAACAGGCTCATCACATGGGCTTCCAGGGCATACACTCCGGTGCTGGATTTTGCTCTGAAACACCGGGTTCTGGTTGTCACCACGTCCGTGGCCCTCGTGATTCTTAGCGTACTCACTGCTTCCCGCATGGGGAAAGAATTCATCCCAAGCCTTGACGAAGGAGACGTGGCAGTTCACACCATGGCAATTCCAGGGACCAGTTTGTCCCTCTCAATTCACATGCAATGCGTAATCGAGAAGATCATAAAGGAGAAATTTCCGCAGGTGGAAACCGTGTTCACCAGAATCGGCACGTCAGAGGTCTCTCAGGAGCCTCACCCACCGAGCGTAACAGAGAACGTGATGGTCCTCAAACCGCGTCCTCAATGGCCCGACCCAAAGCTGCCCAAGGCGGATCTGGTCAAGCAGATGGAAGCCGAGGTCGGGAAAGTGCCGGGTCTGGCATATGAGTTCAGTCAGCCCATACGAATGCGATTCAACCATTTACTGGCCGGAGTTCGTAGTGATGTCGCGGTAAAGGTCTTTGGGGATGATATGGATCTGATGGTCAAGAAAGGTGAAGAAATCGCGGACTTGCTCAAGCGGATTCCAGGGGCCTCACATGTCAAGGTGGAACCTGTCACAGGCCTTCCGGTGCTCACCGTTAGAATGAATCGGAATAAGATGCACAGGTACGGCCTGAACGTGTCGGAAATCCAGGACGTTGTCGAAATAGCGATCGGCGGTAAGACCGCGGGGCTGGTATTCGAGGGCGATAGACGTTTTGACCTGGTGGTGCGCCTACCGGAGGAGTTAAGGGAAAACCTGGAGGCGCTGAAGCGCCTGCCGATTCAATTGCCGAGACATCGAGAGGAATCAAAGCGGACTTCAGCCACATCCGGAACGGAGTCCAAAAGCGAGGTCAAGCGCTTCATAACCCTGGGATCAGTGGCGGATTTTGTGGTAGAGGCCGGTCCGAATCAGATTACGAGAGAGGACGGCAAGAGACGTGTGGTAGTAACCGCCAATGTCAGAGGCCGAGACCTGGGCAGTTTTGTGGAGGAAGCTGAGGAGGCCATACAGGCCAATATTGCCATCCCTCCAGGGTATTGGACAACCTGGGGTGGGCAGTTCGAACAGATGATTTCAGCCGCGAAGCGACTTCAAGTCGTTGTTCCGGTAGCTCTGTTGCTAATCTTTGTCCTGCTGTTCGCTGCTTTCGGAGCTGTGAAACCCGCGCTGTTGGTTTTCACCGGTGTTCCGCTCGCGCTCACCGGCGGTATTGCTTCACTCTGGTTGAGGGATATCCCGCTGTCAATATCAGCCGGAGTAGGTTTCATAGCGCTTTCAGGGGTGGCCGTATTGAACGGCCTGGTCATGGTTACGTTCATCGACAAACTCAGGGAACAAGGCGCCTCAGTGGACCAGGCAATAAGAGAAGGAGCAATCACCAGACTTCGACCGGTGCTCATGACCGCGCTCGTGGCGTCATTCGGCTTTGTCCCTATGGCTTTGGCCACCGGCACGGGAGCCGAGGTCCAGAGACCCCTCGCCACTGTAGTCATAGGAGGCCTCATCTCAAGCACCGTTCTCACATTGCTGGTACTCCCGGCGCTCTACAGGATGGCACACCGGGACAACAGCACCGGAGACACTCTTCATGAACATGGGTGATCCCTTAGGAACGGATGTCCGGGCAGGGCCAATGAACGGGCCTTGCAACTCTCGTTCATCTTCGCCTTGATTTGTTGGGGCAACTCCCGGCGGGGTCCGGTCTTAGTACGGCGCGTAGCATGCTACGCCCTCTTAATTCCAATACGTTACAAACTGTCCTCCGTGGAAGCCCTCATCCGGGTAGCACGATCCGTGTATTATAGCAGTTACCAAAAGTTCTGTCTGATTGAAAGGTGATTCCCGCACATAGGCAAAATCCCCCCTTGCCCCCCTTTGCTAAAGGGGGGTTAGGAGGGACATTGAGACTCGGCCCCTCGCCTGTACACTGTACTTCTTTGAACGCAACTTGGTATTACAGGTGCGCGCCGTACACTCTGCGCCACGACGGATCCGGACCCAGACGTAGGGGCAGACCTGTGTGTCTGCCCTTCGAGAGTGAATGATTACTATTCGAGGTAACCGTCCAGTGGAAAGTGGAAAGTATCGGGGTCTATATCGGGGTATCGGGGTCAGGCTTGACGTATGTGTATTTGTGCCGGGTCTTCTCTTACCCTCTCAAGTTCTGCCGCAAGACGGGGCTTCCTTTCCGCACGTTTGCGCAGACGATGGATCGCTTGACTCCTTCCTCCAACAGATCGTAGAAACGAATCCGGTCCGGCTCGTCAAAGAAAATATCCTGGCCAACGTTCCAACGTAGCATCACATGATAGACAGCGCCCGGATTGTGAATGCGTGCTCTCCGTGCCATTCTTGGCAGTTTACACCCTCAAATCCATATATGTCAAGCCTGACCCCAACATACGCGAACGTTCTTGCTTCCTGAATAGTCTGACTGCGGGCAACCCTTACTTTCGCGCAGAATCGTTCTCAGGGGCGTTCTCGTTGATGTGTGCTCCGATGCGTCGCGGGGCTCCCTCATTGGACTTGCCTGAAACGCTGTGATCCATTGACAACCAGAATAATTTAGCGCAGACTTCAGCAGCATTCAGACCTCTCCGGCTTTATGAGCAAGAGCCGTCACATCGGCTTTTGGAAAGACCTTTGAAGGTGGGTCAGGCTATTAGTTCTTGTCATGGCCCTGGCACGCGGAACTGATTAAGTCCGATTGTAGTATCAACCGTGCAGTTAACGCTGGATGTCCAAATCTGTCTTATGTGCGTAATGCAACCGCGGTCCGCCACTGGTGGAGTCGCGGCCGACACAGTCACATTCTCATTAGAGCCTGTTCCTGCCCAGTTGCAATCTATGCTCTCTGATCCATCCTCATAAACGTAAGATATTTGCCAAAAAAAGTTTGCAACAGGTCCGCCCGTATTCATGTTGAATCTGATGTCTAATCCTCGACTGGTGATCGCCGCATTTGGGTCCAACGTGAGCGGGAGCGGCGTGTTTCGTGTAAGCGTAAGAACACCGGATTGGACAAATGACCCCAAGTTCACGGACGTAGTTGTGGTCTGACATTGAGCAATACTTGTTGTTGTAGATGTAGACGATGCTATGACGATCGAAGGTTGATGCCAATTCCTCTTGGACTTCCTAGTGAGCAGTCTCCTTAGATTCCTCGGACTCTTGAATATGGGCTCCGGCATGACTAAGGGATTCTCGCCGCTCAGCAGGTTTTCCAGCTGCAAGCCGACGTTCACAAAGCCGCCGACAGTGTGATACGTCTTGTTCACTCGGTCATGCGCAGCCTCGTACTTCAAGACGAACATGCCGTCCCGAGATTTGAGTTCCGCTCCGCCTCTAAGACCGTAGACACCACTTCCCGCGCTGAACCTATACCCCGTAACATTCAAACGCAGATCGGGTCCTCCATTCCAAAGTTCATGAGAGTAACCTGCCTGAAAATCAAAGCTCTGTGGACCACGACGGAAAGCGTTGGCGAGCACGTTGCTTTGGAACAGGTTCCCGTACCAGTTGAAATTGAGATCAATAGCGTCGTTGCCCTGAAGCGCCGCGGCCATTTCAAATCCAAGGGAACCGGACGAATACCAACGGTTGCCCAGTTTGGTAGTATCGAAGAAGCCGTTCACGCCTAGAAGCGTATTCTCATTAAGGATGGTACGATAACCGCCACCAAACGAAAGGTCTGTTCGCTCATTGAAACCGCTGAGCGTCGTGGTCGTGCCGCCGCTGGTAAACGTTCGCTGAATGGTCTTCCAGAAGTTCTGGAACTCGCCGTGGGCCTCCCCGAAAATGGTCGTATCCCTTCCCAGGCTCATGGGCACGAGATAATCAGCGGTAAGGCGGCCCGAATCCACGGAGTCCCCGAAGCTATAGAGATAACCGAACTGAAGATTTGAAAACTGGGGCAGAATTCCGTGGAACAGCTGCGGCGTGAGAAGGATTGAATCCGAACTCCGAGGCCCTACTCCACTCGGCAAACCCAACGGATTGGACGGAGCAAGATCCAGCCCTCCTCGCACAACCGACGGTGCACTGTACGGGGACTGGGGCAGTCCCTGCGCCAACACTGAAGTTGAGAACGCAGACGTGAGTAGAAAAGCAAAGACGACAACGAGAATTGACTGACGACCCCATCGGGAACCCATAGTCCCTCCACAAGACAGCCCTGAACCTCTCATGCCTTAGACGGATGCACGGTGGCCAAAGCGAACAAATCAAGAACATCCCTGAATATCTGAAGACTAATGAAATCGGCTAGCAAGGTCAATCTTTATTTAGCGCCGGTATAGGGAATCCGATGGTTCCCCGTGTCGGGTCAGGCTTGACATATGTGTATTTGGGTCTTCTCTTACCCTCTCAAGTTCTGCCGCAAGACGGGGATTCCTTTCCGCACGTTTGCGCAGACGATTGATCCCTTGACCCCTTCCTCCAACAGATCGTAGAAACGAATCCGGTCCGGCTCGTCAAAGTGCGTAGGATAAGATGACCGGAGGGAATCCCATCGGTCGAGGCTTTCAAGCCACACCTGGTGCGGACAATACCTCGAACGACGGGGTTCACTTCACTCACCCCATCCTACAATTTGTCACTGCCGTGAGCAGGATAGTTCAAGGTGGAAGTGGAAGGGAAGGAGGGAAGGGGTCAAATCTGTTTTTGAGTCATTATGAGATTTGTGGTGGGGTGTTGGGTTTTGCCTCCTTGCTTTCCCGCCGGACAATCCTGCTCACTGTGGAGTAGTGGAATTTTGTGCGTGGCGTCTTCCTGCCGAGAGTAACCATGTTGCAGATGAGCCTGGGTGATTGCCTATGATTCCTTTTCGATCCGGTCTGGTCTCCGGGGAACGGCGGTCAGGTGATAAAGCGCGCCTGGAAACTCAATTCTCAGTGGTCGCGCCATGACAACCGTTTACCATGATTGAAATCAAGAAACAAGACCTGCCCCCAACCCGCACGAGACCTGCCCCCAACCCGGAAGCGGTGTCCCCGCTGCATGCATAGATCTTTAAGCTTAGGGAACACCCGCTCCTGTAGTGCGTTTCTTTCTGCCTTCAAATCGGTGAAGGTAGAGCTGACAAACACCCGAAACGTTTTGCTCAATGGCCTGTTCATGGTGAAGACTACTTTCTCATGTTATCCACTATGAACGGGTTGAACTTTAGCTCACGTTTACACTCGGGGCATTTGTCGATAAGTCGAGGCTCATCCCAGACCTCATTGGGAAGGAGAAGACAAGGGGACTTATCCGGAGATTTATCCGGAGATAGCCCGAAACTGCGAAGGATCGAATCCACAATGTCTAGTATTGCTTCGCTAACCGGCACTCGCTGTGCGCACCATGGACAATGCGTAGTAATTGAGGTATCCCAGGCCCCGGGAGCGCCGTTGTCTCCGAATAACCAGAGTCTAACTCCAGTTACTATCGGAACTTTCTCACACAGGTCCTGATACCCAATGGTCCAGAAGTTGCCAGCTTCTGAAGCTGCTGCAATTAGATTCAGGTTCAGTGAATAGTCAACCTCCGTAACCGGGAAGGAACACGCATGAACTGCTAACAACTCTCCCGAAAGAGTGTCGCTGACTCTCAACGTGTTGTCTCCGTGCCCAGAGATGATTTTCTTTCCATCAGGAGTAATCACCACCCTGTGAACCTGCTGCCACGTTTCAGGGCATTCCCATAGGACTTCGCTTGTACGCATGTTCCACCTGATGATACTGCGTTCCCAACTCCCAGCCACGATGGTGAGCCCATCAGGGGTGAACCGGATTCCATTGATGTTGCCTGGTTCCCATTCTAGTGTATGAATTGGCTTGTGTTCGACCAAACTCCACAGACGAACAGTCTTGTCCCATCCTGCCGTGACCGCCAACTTGCCATCTGGTGATATGTCGGCATCAAATGCTCTGCTCGTGTGCCCTTTCATCTCAGCAACAAGCTCGTATTCCTCTAGATCCCAGATCTTGACAATTCCTCCGGTTTCCGCAGTGCTTTCAACTGCCTTGCTTTCTGAATCAAGCGTCTTAGTTCCCTTTTCTCCTGAAACAAACATTCTGCCGTCAGGGCTGACAACAATGGACTCAACCTTTGATTGATGACCACCAGGATATGTCTCACCGATCTCCTTGACACAAGTATCGATATTGCTGTCCCAGATTCTTAGGGAGTTGTCCGACCCTCCAGAAATAACCCGCATACCGTCAGGGGTGATATCCAGTCCGCGCTGAGGGACTTCCTTGACGTCAATTCTCTTGAGGCATTCTTCCTTACATAAACTCCAAAGCCCCAACGATCCGTCCCTACTTGCAGTAACAACTTGGGCACCATTGGGAAGCGTGCGCATGGTCCGCACGCTACGATAGTGAATGCAATCATGCGGAGCATCACGTCCCCGCTCAAGATCGAGCACTCTGATTGAACGATCGCCACCACCGACAAGAGCTAAGCTTCCGTCTGGCCAGAGCCGAACATTCCATATTTGATGGGCAAGGTACCCTTTCCCAACGCTTTTCACGAACCTCTCCGAAGTCAGGTCCCAGCAACTGATCACTCCGCCAAAATTCGCGGCCACGGCTAGTGTCCCGTCAGCAGACACGTCAACCCCCATGATCTCGGACTCATCTTTCATGGCTGGTGTTAGCTCATTAGCGGAATCGCCCTTCATGTCCCAAACCAGGATTTGGTTGTCATAGGTTCCGAATATAGCTTTTGAAGCGTTCGGAGTCATACTGCCGCTGATAATGCGACTGCGATGGTTCATGGACGCTGCCAATGCTTTATTTTCTGAGTCCCGTACCTTAAATAAGTCGAGACCCTCTTGTATGTGCCACAACTTCGCAAAGTCATCATCCCCGCACGAAAGCGCTTTAGTACCTGTAGCACTGATGACAAGCACGTGTACAAGGCGGTCATGTGCTTTGAATCTCCAAAGTTTTTCATACTTAACAAGATCCCAGAAAGTTATGAAACCGTCGCTATCTCCCGCGACTGCCTGTCGTCCATCAGGGGTGATGCTAACTGAATGAATGCTTGCATCTTGTCTTAATAATTCTTTAAGATGCTGACCTTCAAGTGGGTTCCAGACTTGCAGAGTAGCCTTTTCTACTTCGAGTACTTTCGATCGATGTCTTGCCTTTATGGTCCGGGGTCCGTCTCCCGAAATGGCTCGAGTTCCGTCTGCGGAAACTCCTACTGCGAAGACATTTCCCCTGTGGCCTTTGAGCTCGCTACGAAGCTTCCCAGTGGAAACATCCCATACCAAGACCCGCTGATCCCGACGCAAATCTTCACTACCGGCTCCTGACACCGCAATCCCGGCTCCCGGGGCAACGCTTAGAGAAAGTACACGATCGTCATGGCCGAGCATGGCACGTAATAGCGTAGGAATAGGCTCTTCTTCGGGTCTGCGATCTCGGGGGCGCAACAGGAGTGGGGCGAAGCGGTAGTCCTCAAGGAATTGCTCTGCCGCTTCAGCAACCGGTCCGGAAGCGGCCCGATTGAATGCTTGCTGGATTACATATCCGGGTCGTTTGGCATACTTTGCCAGAAGAGGCGCTTCTGCATGCACAAATCTTGAGAAACCTTTCACATGATCAAATCTTGACGGCTGCGCCTTGATTCGCCCGCTTTCACGGTCTATGCGTTTCTGGTCCCATGGTCTTATGGCCGTAATCGGGTCCAAGTGTGGCGCTTTCCCTCCGGAATATGATATCAGCCTTTCAGAGTATGCTCTTACGGCTTCCGCGCGCTCGTATTGCTTTCCCAGCTCTTCCTGGGCGGTGGGAAGGGCTCCAAGTGCCATTTCGTAATCCTGGACGAGGTCGTAAGTCTTCCCAGCTCGACATTTCTTTTCGATGTAGTTTAGGTCCGTGAGAAGGGTTCCCAGGTCATCCCACAGTTCCAGTTCACAAAGATGGGCGGGCAGATGAGCAAGAGAGTATCTTGACATTCCCTTAATATCGCTCTTGAATTCTTTCAAACCGAACTCGGCCAGGGACCTACCGCCTTCTTTCTTGCTTACATAGTACGGTCCGGCTTTTGCCTCATCACCCACCCAGTCTGCGATTGACTTGTGGTAATGTCTGATGACTTTGTTTCCATTCACGGTCGTGACCGGAAACAGCGAACCGAGCGTGCGGGTGAAGTCGTAAAGTTCCTCGTCTTCCCAATTGGAGAGGCGTTGGAGAACCTCCAAAGGCAAAGGCTCGCGGGCTGCGAGAACGGCACGCAGGGCTGGGCGTACGTCCTTTCGAAACTTATCCGAGTCACGGAACTGCCGTTTGAAAAATTGCCAATAAGTATCACCCAGGCTACGCGGGAATTCATCAACCCTATCCAGCGAAAGGTGGCCTTCCTTAACGTCCAGACAGATACGCTCGACCAGCAGGAAGACTCTTCCACTTGTGGCTGCGATCCGTTCAAGAATATCGTCTGCATCAGAACGGCCTAGCAAGGGTTCAGCCAGTTCGCGTCTCAGATACTCCAAGATGTCAGATCGATTGTCGTCCGTGTCGGTGTCAAGCACGAATGGGTTTAGCCCTTGTAGAGGCTTGGTGACATCCTCCTCTGGGCGGCTGGTTACCACAATCCCTATCCATTCGGGAAGGCGCTGCGCATTGCGGGCAAGCATTTCCACCAGCTCATTCCGTCCCTTCTCTTTTGCCTCATCCAGCGCATCGATGATAATCAGATACCGCTCCCGTCCACCGTCAATTGCTTGCCGCATGGGATCGGCAAGTAGATAATCGAAAACCGCCGAAGGATCCTTGGCTTCCACTTCTCCAATTTCCGGCAAAGTGAGCAGGAGCTTACGGTAGTCGGGCAGCCGGGTAGCGAGTTGAAAGGCAATCGTGCGGACGATGCGGTTGGGGTCCCTGTGATCGGTCTTGTCGTGTTCGCAGAAGTGAGCCGCGATCACCACACCTCTACCCTTGTGTGCCAGATCCGCGGCAAATGCACTCTTCCCCACTCCAGGTTTACCAATTAACCAGAAAAGACGGGAAGATCGATGCGGATTATTCCGCCAGTTTTCAATCGCGGTTCGCAACCATCCTCTTCCCACCAGCCCTTTCTTCAGCAGTTGACGCACTCGAGAGTCGGACGAGATGGGCTTCAGCTTTTCATTAAGGGTTTCTATCTCTCCCGCAAAGCGGGCGCTTTCATCGCTTTCCACAACCCGTACGATTTCAGCGAAGTTTCCCTGATACCATTCCTTCCAGACCTCGTCGTCGGCGTTACGCTTCTCCTTCCAGTCATGCATGTCGAGCCACTGGATGTGACTCACCGTGGTAGGCGGCTGGATCTCCTCTTCGCTCTCCACAAGAATGGTCTGAATGTTTCCGCCCTTGACACCGATTGCGATGGCGATCTCATCCAGGCAAACACCTGGATCCCTGGTGGAATGCATAGAAAGGAAGGACAGAACCTGGTTGCTGGCAATAATGCCTTCGGTTATTGAGCGACGCCAATCGTCTCCGGCCTTGATCTCGGTCTTGTCGATCCAAACATCGTGCCCGCGCTCTTCCAGGTCGCTCTTTATGAGCGTGACAAGCTCTTCATTCGCGTCGTGGCCATAGCTGAGGAAGATGCGCATGGGAACAAACGGCTTCTCGAAGTCGATCTGGCCGTGCTCGGGACAGATCAGGAATTGACCGACCTCTGCAAGAGCCTTGCCGCACTTGGGGCAGTAAAAGTTGTCTTTGTTTTGGTTGGTGCTCACTTTTATCCTCCTTAGTCGTTTGGTCGATGCTCTTTCAGCCGCGTTGAACGGCGATGCGACCCAGGCGAGAAGCTGATTCCGTCCCGACGCGGGAGAGACATTCAGGGCATTGGGTCGCAGGGCCCATTGGGTTTTCTCCGTTGAAGTACGCGAATGAAACCGTTGTGGCTTTCGCCAAGTTCTTCAGAACAGTCCTTGATTATCCACAATGAACGGCTTGAACTTGAGCTTGCCACCACAGTTTGGGCAATCGCCGACAAGCCGCGGTCCGTTTTAAGTATCCCTTTCCAGCTTGAGACAAGGTGATTGCTCAGTTTTCAGCCCGGAATCACACAAAGTTGACTCAACATAGTCATTCATATTTTCGGGTACGAAGAGCAGACTTACCCCTCAAAATCAGCCGAACTCTCTGTTGATTGATTTCAGATAAGTCTTTCGGCCACTTCTTCTCCATCCTCCCCTCTCGGTGTCAAATCCAACGATCTCACCGTCCAGTTCAGGAATGATTCGACAGGCATACAATCCGTCTGAGGCCGGCAGTAGTACCTTAGGAACGATGTCGCCAAGATCGTGTGGTTCGATTTTGTCAATATTGATAGCGTGAAGACCGCCCTGGCCATTGGTGGTCGGAGCATGATCGCCCCTGGCCCATGTGGAAAAGACCAAAACCAATCCACCTTCGGGACGCTCGTAGATCTGGGGCACCTCCATCTCCGAGTACCAACCCGGAGAGCAAAGGGGAGGCAAGACCTCCCAGTCGGTCAGATCATCTTCCCTGGCTCTGAGCACCGCGATTGCTCCTTTACGACAAATCGGAGACTCTCGTGATTTGGCGGCCAAAACCATGTGGGCTATCCCGTCGTGGATGAAGAGAAACGGATCGCGCCAGGCATGCGTAGTGTCATCTCCATCGGGTTCCAGGTTGCGGGGCTCGTACCATCTCGGATCAGGTTCGATACGTATTCCATCTATACGGTCCCAGTGTATGAAGTCCGTACTCCGGGCCATGCCCACATTCTGGGTCATCCCGTCATCTATGGATCGGTTGCGGGAGGTATAGAAGAGGAGAAATCCGTCCGCAGTCTTGATGACGTCCCCGGACCAGATGGACGTGTTGTCCCATCCGTGGGAGTCCGCGTGAAACACGTCATGATCGATCCAGTCGATCCCATCGAAATCCTGTGTAACCGCGTATCCGAGTCGAGCATGAAAATGATGCTCATTTGTCGGAACCAGGCTGGCATCCGCATTGAGATAGATAACGTGGAATAACTTGCTTTCCGAATCATAGTGGTACCAGAAGTCCCACACGAATAAATCCGATTGATGCATTGACATGCCCTCGTCCCTTCCGGATCATTCCTTCCGGTGCAGCGCTTTGGTACTGTTTCATGCAGGCGGCCTTATTTCTGAAAAGACCATGAGAGCCAGCCAATCCCTGGTTTCGCTCGACATGATGTCGTCGACCTCCAGTAGAAGCCTTTCCAGTTCGGTCCCGGACTCTGCTTGACCAAACCGCTTCTTGATACGCTCCAACGAGAACGCCATGCTCTGACTTCTTTTTTCGAGCCGCGAATACTCTCGTTGGGAGCTAATCCCTCCCACTGCTGCGCCCGCGGCCGGCAACGCAATAGCTAGAAACGTGAGTGCCTCGCCCGTCAAGCCGGTATGAGAGTGGTCTGTGAGTAAGGCGGACACTGCATGGAGAAGAGCTGCAACAAGAGCAGCAGCGAACATACCTATAGCCCAAAATTCATATAATCGGTGCTTTCTGTGTAGCTTCTGCGCATTCTTTTCGTGGTAATCGATCTGGCTTTGTATCCAACGCTCTTGGATGAACCGTGCCAAGGATCCGCATTCGTTCGCTTTGCAGCCGGTCATCGTTGGAAGTCTATTCCAGATTTCATTGAAAGCTCGGACCATCCAGTCATCTATCCTGTGCAACATAGCCATGTGGGGTGGAACCCGATGGTGTGGTATCTCAAAGCCGCAAGTGGCAAAGAACTCTGCGCATCGCAACCTCTCGGCTAGAAACCTGGCTTCTATCCACCTCTTGTGCCATCCAGCCCGCCTTCCTGCCCACACGATGCCAAGGATTGCAGCGAGAACGACAAACTCTGCTGCAAAGAAATAGCCTGCCAGGTGAGGAAAGAAGATTATCCCGAGCGCAACTATCCCCACTGCAAGAGCGGAAAGGGAAAATATGCCCCAGACTGCTCTCTGAAAGCGTTGTTGGTTCTCTCGGGCCATTGACGATGCTATGCTGTGCCATGGAAGCAGCCGGTCCAACCGATCTCGAATGATCTGCACGGTTTCCGGCTGAAATTGATCGTTCCACGATTCCGAAAGGAACTTGCCAAATCGTGAGTCAACATCCCCCCTCGGCTGTGATTCAGGCGGCAAACTTCTGTTGAACGTTTCAATTTGCCCGACTGCCTCCACAGACAGGTTCTCGCTGTTCAGAATGCTGAGATCATACGGTTTCTCCGTCGAGATGACTGCAACAGGCCGGGCTTGTTCCTTAGCATAAGCTACGATTTCGGCGGTGCCACCCGGACCCGCGGCTGGCTTGCCGTCCCATATGGCGATAAAAAAGTCGCTGTTATCTACAACATATTGCCCCACATTCCGGTACGCTTTGTGGCGCTCATTCCTGAGCTCTTCGTCGTGGAAATTCTCATACAGACTGTCTTGCCTGAGCAAAACGGGCTTGCGACATTCTCCCAATAGACGACGGAATTCGTACAGAGAGTCGGTGTTTTCACCGAAGTCTCTCCCATAATCAGCCTGAGTCATAGGGAGGACTGCTTCGAGCCTTCCATCGTCTCGTTTCAAAACCTCCTTGGCAACTAACCGGTCAGCCCCCTCAGCCAATGGACTGATAACAGAGTAAGCGATTGGAACATCGGGTGATTTGTCTCGCAAGGATTTGGATTTCTTGCCGAGAAGACTCGGTATGGTCTCCTCAAGGATTGTACGAACGCTCTTCGCTATCTCATCTTCGTTGGGCAGGGTCCTGTGCCCGGTAACCCCAATGCGAACCCGGAAAGGGATCTTCTTTAGCACGTTAGGGGAAGCGATGTCCATGATTCTACCTCCTGATCTTCCACGGTTCAGCGTGACAAGCGTTTCCAAAGAATCGACTGCAATGGGCTTTAAGGACGATCCGCCGCCGGCCAGGACCCGATTCGAGTGAACTCAAAGACGTTTTCGTGAAGGCTGCACAGATCCAATTCAACCCCACCAGATTGAAATCTTGCGGATGACTGATAAGAAAACGGGTTATTTTTCGTGCTTGCCGGCAAGGACCCGTCTTGCCTATTTCTCTCGTCCTTCCTTTCGGCTCTTCTCCGGCATCCGGTAGATGTCAAGGCCGATGCGAGCGAGGAACTTGGGCAGGCTCCTCACATAGATGCGATCAATCTCTCGGTTCTTCTCGTCAAGCTCGTCCCAACTCACAAGACAGTCATGGATCTTGTTTGCGTCGTCTCTCACGGTTCCATGACGCCAACCTTTTTCCGTCAGCTCGTTGAACCATCGCTCGTGCTCCATGATCGCTAGGATCTCAACTTCTTCATCAGTGAACTCAGTGAGTCGACCGTCCCAGTTAGTTCGCGGGGCTAGGCTGCATTTGACTCTCCGGAGTTTCTCACCGATCTGATCAGCCTGGCTTCTATTGGATTCCTTTTTGTCCTCAGGAAGCTTTTCCCAGGGGACAACGTTAGGCTTCTTTGGCATCGATCCATCCGGCAGTCGCTGACCCGCAACATATACGTTGTGGCTTTCTGTTGCGAGTGTCTCGACGGTTGTTCGGTGCAATGAATCGATCGTGCAGGTCTCCTGGAAAAGCCCGAAAGGCACTATGGATTCGAGATAAGGGGCATCTTTTGATGAGGTGAGCAGGAGCTGAGCAAAGCCGGCCTTGTCATCCAAACGAACCACCACGGAAATTCGGTGGTTCTGCGTCTTTTGGACCAGCTTAATGGCCGCAGCAAGGGCAAGAGGTTGATTGTCGATGCACACAAAGATTTTCGTTACCGGCGCACGTCCGTCGTCGCCCTCCAGAAAACCGGCTTCTTCGAATTCCGCGGATTCTATGTCAATACCTGTGGCATTAATCTCGCACAGGCTCTCGAGAGTTTCGTGTCGAGAATACAGGAGTGGGACCAGGCGATCAGCCTGAACGTCAACACAGGTCACCCGAAGGCACTTTCCGGTGTCTTTCTCAGCTTCCCACCATTTCCGAGCAGCGTGGACGACCAGGCTTTCACCGAACCATCCCAAACCGACAACGAGAAAATGCGGGGCCGGGACATCCTCTATGCCCTTACGTACCGCAGGCTCCCAATCCTTGAGAAGGAGCCACGCCGCACTCTGGAATATGTTGAAGAATTCCAACCTGAACGCATCAAGCTTCCCCATCTCGATGATCTTGGCTCTGAGCAGGTTACACAGCTCGGGACTGAAAACATGCACCAGGCAGGTGAGCGCCACGCCCTTCCTGTGTTCCACCAATTTTCTCGTCCGAACGGCGATCTCCACATTGGTTCCGTCCTCGCCGCAAACACAGATCACTCGCTTGGACAGCGCCACATTGGCTTTGTCAAGAACCGTTGGATCTTCAGCATACCCGATCAAGACGGTAACCAGGATACTCTCGCATTGAGCGAGCATCTCGTTGGTCACGTCCTTCTCAATGACTACGACCCGCTCACCCTTCTCGCGGAACTCCTTCACAAAAAGCCATCCCTTTCGTCCCAAACCGCAAACGACCACATGGCCCTTGTAGAAGACACGCAAGATAAACAACTGCAATTGCTCCTCAAAGATACGCGCCAAGGCCTTGGCCGCAGTCAACAAGACCGCGATGGGAGCAAAGATACGGGCCAGTTCAAGCCAACTGTTGAGCGGCTCTGCACCGAAGCCGGAGTTCAACAGCAGGAGTTGGGAGGCAAGGTAGACCAACCCCCAAAACGAGTACGGCCTTCCCGAAGAGTGATACTCCGTCCAGAAACCGATGAGACCGACAACGAAAACCCCAAGCCAAAGGGCAAAAACATACTGCCACGACTTGTCCGCCATCCACCTCAGTAGCCGTTCAGGCAGAAGTTTGGCCCCTTTCTGCGTTCTTCCATTTCCCGTATCGGCGTCTGCAGAGCGAATCTGTGCCATCATGATGAATTCCCCTTGTTCGCAAACATACCAATATATCACAGGGAACCAAGATTCAGTGTGAGAAATTCATGATCTGAGTTTCAATGCCCGTTTCCTACTGATGGTTTGCCTTTCTCCGCTGCGTGAGCTAATTTAGAGTCCTTCCAGGAGGTAACTCTCAAAATCCGGGAAAGCCCCCGGGACAAGAAGCGAGAAACCGATAGATCACAACGGAGGAACACGATGGAAGACCTTGACCACGAAACCCTGGACCGGTTGGCCGAAGCGGCGCACGTCGTTTGGATGGAGGGCAAAATCCGAGACAGATGGAAATACGGGGAAGTAACCGACAAAGACCGCAAGATCCACAACTGTCTCATTCCTTACGATGAATTGAGTGAAGACGACAAGGAGTCGGACAGGGATCTGGTTCGAGGCATTCCGAGAATACTTGCTACAGCCGGTTACAAAATGGTACGAATTCAGGAGTACGGCGTAGAAAGGGAACGCCCTTAAAAATCTCAGTTTCCCGGGTGGAGGATGGCGTACACATGGAGTCTGGCCCGATATATGTGCCTTCCAGGGAATGGGGCAGGCGCCGGGGTCCGGAAAGCATTGAAAAGCCTGGATTCCGGCGTTCGCCGGAATGACGGTAGTAATACCATTTCGCGAAGGAATCCTTGAGGGGTGTGAATATTCTTGTTGACAGACAAGGTACTCTCAAGCTATTGGTAGGTAGGACATACCTACATGCGGGGAGGAAGAACCATTTCGTCCCGATCAAAGACGTAAGAATGAATCTGTAAACGCTGATACAAACGATACACGAAACCCGTTATCCACGCTGTCGAGAATAGGATATTTCAATACAAACCTTGGAGGCACAACATGGAAATAGCTGATTGTGTGGCTGCTGTTACCGGAGGAGCGTCGGGCCTTGGGGAGGCTTGCGTTCGTTACCTGGTCGATCGCGGGGCGAGAGTCGCGATCATGGACATGAACGCGGACAGGGGAGAACAGATTGCCGAGGAACTCGGGGACTCGGTCATCTTTGCCGATACCGACGTGACGGACGAGAAGTCGGTGCAAGCGGCAATAGAGAAGACCGTGGGAACGTTCGAAGCCATCCATGTGGCCATAAACTGCGCGGGGACAGGTCACGGTATCAAGGTCCTCGGCAAGAAAGGCCCGTATCCTCTGGATAGTTTCAGCTTCATCATCCGCCTTAATCTGATCGGGACCTTCAATGTGATTCGGCTGGTCGCGGAGAAGATGGTGCAGAACAAGCCCAACGCGGATGGTGAAAAAGGGGTGTTCATCAACACGTCGTCGGCCGCGGCAACTGAGGGGCAGATCGGGCAAGCTGCGTACAGCGCGTCCAAGGCCGGAGTGGTCGGTATGACTCTGCCCATCGCGCGTGAGTTCGCGGATTACGGCTTGCGGATCGTCACTATCGCGCCCGGTCTGTTCGAGACTCCGCTGCTGCTCGGATTGCCGGATCATGTCATTGAGGCCCTCTCCAACTCCGTGCCGTTCCCCAGGCGCCTGGGAAAACCGGCTGAATTCGCCTTGCTTGCCGGGCAGATCATCGAGAATCCCATGCTCAACGGCAATACGATCAGGCTTGACGGCGCCATAAGGATGACCGCGAGGTGATCCCGCGGCTCGCGTCAACACCATGACCAAGATCAGGACATGTCTGGACTGTGTGAGCTACTCAATGGCCTGCGGGCCGGAAACAGGTAGAATGAGTCTCGATTACTGCGAGAGAAAGCGCCGGCATCTGCCGACCGCGGCATTTTGCTTTGACGATCTGTGTTGTTCAACCGGATCCGGCTATTTTGGGGGAGCTTTTTCTCAATTGGAGGCAATCGCTGTAAAGTGTGAATTCTTTGAACGTAACCGTTCACCGTGAACAGTAGAAGCTCCCGGAATTGCGTATGGGGAAGCTACTCGGCGTAGGGCCGATTTACGGGCCGGTCGGTGTTGGAGCTTCATTGATAGCTGTTGGCGGCCCGCCGGACTTTAGTGGTTCGAGAAAGGCTTTGTTTTTTCGCTTTTCTCATGGATTCGTGGACATTGAACACCGGCGCGGTTTGCTCGAAGAACGGAAGCATCGTGGAGAACCTATTGACACCACGGCGAGTGGACCTCCATTCTCTCCGGGCGCAGAACCGCTTCAAGCCCGGTGACGATTATCTTTGAACAGAAACAGGGAGGCTGAGTAAATGGTGGGAATACTATCCTATGGGGCCTATGTTCCGATCTGGAGGATAGACCGAAGCGTTATTGCCCAGATTGCGGGCACAGGGTCAATGGGCGGCGAGAGATCGCTTGCCGCTCGTGACGAGGACAGCCTGACCATGGCCGTGGAGGCGGGCGTGGACTGCCTGGCCGGCCTTGATCCCAAGGAGATTGACGGGCTGTACTTTGCCACTGCGTCTTCGCCGTTCAAGCAAAAGCTGGGCTCATCAATTATAGCGTCGGCTCTGGACATGAGAAAGGATGTGTGTACGTTTGACTTCAACTCTTCCGTGCGAGCCGGGACATCGGCAGTCAAGGCGGCTCTGGATGCTGTCAAGGCCGGCAGCGCCAAGAAGGTGCTGGTAATTGCTTCCGATCACAGGGTAGGCCGGCCCGGATCCCAGTATGAGCAGATGTTCGGTGATGCCGCGGCAGCGCTTCTAATCGGAGACAACGGCGCGATTTGTGAGGAGAACGGTTTTGCCACGGTTTCCAATCCCATTCCCGGGCCGTGGCAGACCGAGACGGACACCTACCTGAGGACATTTGAACCCAAACTTGACCGCCTGTCCGGGGTCCTGGGAGACATGCCCACGGCTGTCAACGAAGTCCTTGGCAAGGCCGGTCTGACTTCAAGTGACATCTCCAAGTTCGCGCTCGCTGGTCCTGATCCCAGGAGCTATCGAGACTTGGCCCGAACCCTGAAATTCGACCCCAAGACGCAGATGGAAGATCCACTGTTCTCCAGTGTGGGCGTAACCGGCACTTCGCATGCTTTGCTGCTCCTTGTGTCAGCGCTGGAAAAGGCAGCCCCAGGAGACAAGATCGTCTGCGTGAGCCACGGTGAAGGGAGTGATGCGTTTCTGTTCACCGCGACCCCCGAGATCGAAACAGCCAAACGCGAGCATCGCGGCACAAAGTACGTGGCGTCGAAAAAAATGGTCCCGTCCTACGGCCGATTCGCTGACTGGCAGGGTACGCGGGACACGGGTTGGCCCCCCCGGGACATGAGTTCCTCGGTGGTCACCTTTTGGCGCGAAGAGAGGTGGGCCTTCCCGTTTTACGGCATGAAGTGCAACAACTGCGGGACCATTCAGTACCCCTTGGGAAGATCCTGTATCAACTGTCGGGCCACGGACAACTTTGAAGAGGTCAGAATCGCTTCCAAAGGCAAGGTCTTCACCTTTGCTCACGACTACATATACGACCACGGCCTCATCCCTGGAGACGGAGTCACTCCCGGCACCAGGGTGGTGTCCGACATGGAGGACGGATGTCGGATTTGGCTGGAGATGGTCGATTGCGAGCAAGAGGCCGTGGAGATTGACATGCCCATAGAACTGACTTTCAGACTCCTCCACGACAAAGGTGGATACCGATTCTATGGTTGGAGGGCCCGACCCGTAAGGGGTTAGGCGGGAGGTAAGGCGATGAAAAAGAGTATCAAAGACAGAGTCGCGGTCATTGGGACCGGTGTGACCAAGTTCGGCGAGAGATGGGAAAAGAGCGCGGACGACTTGATAGCCGACGCTGTGCTGGCTGCCTGCAAGGAAGCCAACGTGGACCTCCAAAAAGATGTGGAGGCGGGATGGGTCGGCGTAGCCTACGACAGCACCGGCACATCGGGTAATGTCATGACCGATCCTGTTGCGTTCTACGGCAAGCCCGTCACACGGGTGGAGAATTACTGCTGCACTGGTATGGATTCCTTCAGAAACGCCGCGTATGCGGTTGCCGCGGGGATCTACGACATAGTGATAGCCACTGGAGTGGAAAAGCTGCTCGACACGGGTGGGTCAGGTCTGAAAATGGACATGATGTACCCGCATAACACACTGATAGGCCAGTCCGCGCCGGGTATTTTTGCGCCCGGGGCATTGCGGGCGTTCAAGGAATATGGCTGGACAAAGGAAGACCTGGCCCGGGTGGCGGTGAAGAATCATCACAATGGAGTAAAACACCCCAAGGCGCACTTCAGGAAGGAAATAACGCTGGAGACCGCGGTGAATGCGCCCATGATCTGTTATCCGCTGGGATTGTTTGATTGCTGCGCCATATCCGACGGCGCGGCCGCGCTTATTTTGACCACGCCCGAGATCGCCAAGGACCGGGTCGGGAGCGGCAATTACGCTACTGTGAAGGCGGTATCTCAGGCGGTGTTCACCAAGTATCCGTTCAATGACCCCAATTACACGGGCATATCTGTTCCTTCGACGGTGCAGGCGGGCGTATCGGCTTACGAGCAAGCGGGCATTCAGAATCCTCGAAAGGAACTGGATTTCGGAATTGTTCATGATTGCTTCACTTTCGCGGAGCTGCTCCACTACCAGGATTTGGGTCTGTGCGGAACAGGGGAGTCCGCGGATCTGATCAGGGAAGGCGTTACTGCCATTGACGGTGATTTTCCCATCAATCCGGACGGCGGACTCAAGTGTTTCGGCCACCCAATCGGCGCTACGGGGTGTAGAATGGTGGCCGAGCTTACCAAACAGGTCTTGGGCAAGGCCGAGGGCTATCAGGTCAAGGACGCCAAAGCCGGTTTGGCCCACAACCTCGGGGGACCTTTGTCCATCGGTATGGTCAGCATTGTGGGCACACCCGAATGGGAAGCGGGCGGATGATGGACGAACCATCCACCGGACGTGCCGACTCTTGATCAATCCATCTGCGTTTTCCCGCCAATTCCAAGCCTCTTCTTCCCAAGGAACGGGTGAGGGATTGGGACCGCTTGTTCCTAGGCTCCTTCCTCAGGACCGGCATCTTGCCGGTCCGGGGAAAGCCAAGGCGATGAACCGGCAAGATGCCGGTCCTACCGGGGGAACGACACAACACTCTTGAACGAGTGGCCGAGGATTCACACATGAATTTCGACCTCACCGACGAACAGAAGATGATTCGGGAAATGGCCGGGGCCTTCGCCAAGGAAGTCGCAGCGCCCGGGGCTGAAGAGAGAGAACGGACCGGAGCATACCCCTATGATGTGATGGAGCAAATGGCGGAACTGGGAATGATGGGCATACCTTTTCCCGAGAAATATGGGGGCAGCGGCGGAGACTGGGTCGGCTTGCACATTTGTATTGAAGAGATATCCCGCGCGGACCCAACTCTAGGCGGTATGCTGGATGTGACAACCACGGTCGTGGGCCAGGAACTCTGTGTCTTCGGTACCGAAGAACAAAAGAAAAAGTGGCTAGTTCCCATTGCTCAGGGCAAGAAAATCGGGGCCTTCGGCCTGACGGAACCGGATGCGGGCTCGGACGCGGGCGCGCTGCGAAGCACCGCGATCCGGCAGGGCGATGAGTGGATCCTCAACGGAACAAAGCAGTTCATTTCCAACATCGGCCTCGACAATGCGTCCATGGTCCTTGTGGCGGCGCAAGCTGAAACCGGAGGGCCCGACAAGAAGATCATCTCCACGTTTATCGTGCCCAAAGACGCCCCCGGTTTTCGGCTGGGAAAGAAATACGACAAAATGGCCTGGCATTCCTCGGCTACTCACGAGGTCATTATGGAGGATTGCCGAATCCCGGCGGAAAACCTTCTGGGAGCCCCTGACCGTGGGTTTTCCCAGCATCTCTCTGTTCTGGAAACCGGCAGGATCAGCATAGCGGCCATGGCCGTAGGTGTGGCCCAAGCCTGCCTGGACGAGGCACTACGTTATTCCAAGGAGAGAGTGCAATTCGGGCGGCCCATATTCAATCACCAAGCGGTCCAATTCAAACTTGCCGATATGGCCGTCGGCATTGAACTGGCCAGAAACCAATATCTCAAGGCAGCCTGGCTGAAGGACCAAGGGCGCAATCACACGTTTGAAGCCACCGCGGCCAAACTGTATGCATCCGAGATGGCGGAGAAGACGGCCAGTGACGCTCTCCAGATTCACGGTGGATACGGATACATGAATGAATATCCCATATCTCGCTATTACAAAGGCGTCAAGCTGCTCCAGATCGTTGAAGGGACATCAGAAGTTCAAAGAATGATACTCGGTCGAATCCTGGCCGGACAGAGTTGAGGGGACGCCGCACCATTTGAACCCCCTGGTCAACCATGCCGACCATTCGCGGAGAAAAGATGAGCGAACAGAAGGACTTGGCCCGTGTCCAACCGCAGTCCAACGGAAAGACCGTGCCGCCCGGTTACATCAAGATCACTGAGGCCCTGAGAACGCTTCTAAAGGAAAAGGAATTTGAAGCCATCACATGGGCTGAAATAGCGGAAGTAGGCGGAGTCAATCAAGGTCTGATTTCCAAATACTTCAAGAGCAAACGAAACCTGCTTCATCAGGTCCTGAAACAATACTATGAGCAGAACCTCAGCGACGCCGAACGTGCCGTCAATGGCGTCGAGGGAGCGTTCAACAAGCTTCGAAGCCTGATCCGGTTTAACGTCCACGCTTTCAGCAAGGAGAGGGTTTTTGCCCGGATAGTCATCCTCGAAGTCAGAAATTCCCCCGGATATTTTCAGAGTGATACCTATAAGTTGGTCAAGCGCAGCGGTAATATGATGGCTGAGATTCTGGAGGAAGGTATCCGGACCGGGGAAATCCGGGACGACATTTCCCCCCGACACATGCGACGGGTCATCCAGGGCGCGACCGAACATCTGATCCTTCCCGGGTTGCTCTTTGACCGGGAGATCTGTCCGGATGAACTCACCGATATCGTCTGCACACTGGTGTTCCCCGGGTTGAAGAAAGGAGGAGGCCAGACACCAACTACCATGCACTGAAGCGCACAGCGAAGCACAAAAATGCCCACGGGTCTCCTGGGTCATGGTCGCAGGGGCGTCGCATGGAAAGTGTATCGAAACCTGAAAACACAACCAAATCGTGCCACGATCCGTGCATGGCGCAGCCATGCACAGGGGCGTAGCATGCGACGCCCTCTTCGTCTCGTTTCCAGACTGGACCCCGGGGTCTGCCCTGGACACCTATCCAGGGTTCGCCGGGGTGACGACGGGGACTGGTTGGTCTTTTCATAAGTCACCAGCATTGGGGGTCTGGGTCCACTCGGCGTGGGGCCAACGAGCCGGCACGGTGAATCCGTGCTTCGAGCAAATGGCGCCAGACCTCGGGGAGGCCATATCGCCCTGCGCGGAGCAGCTACCGAGAAAAGGTTCCCCCAGATTACTCTTCAAAAGTCGAATCCGTATAGGATCTTCCCTGCATGTACCGCAGTATATCCCCGGTTTCTTGACCAGCGCCTACCGCCGTCGCCTTTTCATGTTGAAATTTAACGCATTTTCTGGTATAAGGACAAGATATCCAAAGTGGTTCACTGGTTTGTGGGTTTGTTGAGAATTATGTTTAGGGTGCATTTTCTTAAGGAAGTCGTGTTCTCTGTTCCGGTTGTAGCGGTCTCGCTGTGGCTGGTCTGCCCGAGTTTCGCGCTGGATCGGTCAAGGCCAAATCAGTTAGACGCGGAGTCGATTTCTGCGGACACCAAAACAGGGAGCGCTGTCAGACAGGTTCCTTTCCTGGCCAAGCGTACTTCTACGAGCCGCCCGAATCCGACGGACTTTGTCGGGGGCGAGAAAAGGCGCTCTGAAACGGGGTCGGTTCGCTCCACAGAACCGGAGACCGTAAGAATTCCGGATGATCGCGCATTCGACCTGCTCTTACGTGACCCGCTCGACCTACTACCCTTGAGGAACATAAGACCGCTCTACACTTCCCCGAGACTCCCCCGTGAAGGCGTGTGGGATACTGCGTTTACCCCGAGGGACCCGACCGGAAGGCCGATCGTGTACCGCACCTTTTACAGGCCTAGCGTCGAATTCCCCAACGCTGTCGTACACATGATGGTCGTGGATATGAGCAAGGTGAGGATGACGTACTATGTGGGATCGCATGAACCAGGTGCGGCAAGCGCGGTATCCAAGGTTGAGCCCAGTCTGAGGTCCCATCTGGTAGCCGTCACCAATGCAATGTGGATGCAGAGGCATTCAAGGGACGCCGGGGCAGTTTTCCGGGGCAGAGTCCTCTACCCCATGACAAATGGAAAAGCCACTCTGATCGTGTACAAGAACGGCCGAGTAGACATCAGAGAATGGAATTCGCGCATGTCGGTTCGCAAAATCCAGGATGCGCGACAGCTGCGTCACTTGATCGTCAAGGACGGGATGATCGTCCGCACAATCCGAAGAAGGGGCCGACTGGAAGATGCGGAGATCGGTCTCGGATTCCTGCTGGGCCGGGGAGAGCAGAATGTGGACGGCCGGCGCTTCTGGTTTGCGGCTCACCGCAGCGCATTCGGCATCAGAGAGGACGGCAATCTCGTGTTCGCTATAGGCCACCATGTCTCCACCAAGGACCTGGCCAAGGCCCTTGTGCTGGCAGGGTGTCAGCGGGCGATTCACGGAGACGCCAACCCTGCAAACATCGTCGGCAACCTGTATCTCAGGGATTCCAAGGGCAATTTTCTCACAAAGATAAGGCTTTCTCCCGAACAGTCGGGGCACACACTGAGAAGATACGAAAACGGATATACGAAAGATTTCTTTTGCTTCTTCTTCAAGGATGTTGCCGGGTCCCGACACAGTCGGAGAACCGGGAAACGAAGACGATGATGAAAATACTCAGCCCCGGATCAGTTCTCATATCCATGGTCATGGTCATTGCGGCCGCGTTTCCTGCGTGGTCCGAGCAGACACGCGCCGATCGGAGGGAGCAGGCCCGCGCCCTGACCAGGATGGGAATTATTAGAGCCAATTCCGGTGAGCTGAACAAGTCCGTGAAACTATTCAATCAAAGCCTTGCCGTCTCCAAAGACTACGCGCGGGCCTACCTCAACAGGGGAAAAGTCTTCCTCATCAAAGGGCGCCTGAAAAAGGCTCTGCGCGATCTGAACAAAGCCGTCAAGCTCGATTCTCGCAGCGTGGACGCACACGTGGCTCGGGGCATGGCCCTTGGGCGACACAAGGACTACGAGGCCGCGGTCAAGGATTTCGCCGCAGCATTGAGACTGGACCCGAGAAACACTCAGGCCCTGTTCAAGCGTGCAGCCATCTTTCTCAGCTTCGGAAGGATAAAGCAAGCGCTCGATGATCTTGATAGAGTGATCCGAATCAATCCGCGAATGATCACAGCGATCGGCAACCGGGCCTATCTGCTCGAACAGACCGGCCGATACACGGCCGCGATTGCGGACCTCAAACGAGTTCTGGCCCTGGCCCCCCGGAATCTGAATGCCATGAAACACCTCGGGTACACTTACCGGCAAAAGGGAGAGCCCGATAGCGCGCTGGCATGGTACCAGGAGGCCCTGAAACGCGAAAGTGATAAGGCCGGAAGAAAGAAGCTCAACAGAGAGATCGCGGAACTGAAGACCACATCTGAAAAAAAGTTCAGCAAGCGGAATTGAGAATTACAGTCCGCGGTTGTCCGGGGGGAACCCAACCGCTCATCTCGGCCCGCCCCCCGGGACCGCATGGGTGCTAACTTCACGAACAGACCGCGAGTCCCGGAGGGACTCCTGATAGTAACCCCGGAATTCATTCCGGGGTACGCCGTCCTTACAAGGCGCCTCCCGAGTCCCGGAGGGACGACTGAAATTATCCCCACAGATACCCCGTTCGTCATAGTTTCCTTTTGGACCCACTATCCAGGAGGGCGACGCATGCGTAGCCCCTACGCGCGGGACCCGAGGAACGAGAGGAATCGCTCCTCGTGGAATCAGTGCCTGGCGACGCCAATCGAATCGTTAGAATCATTGGCGATTTTCCGTCCCATTTTTTCTTGACTGATCGGCCAATCTATAATAGACTCCTTCAATTATTCGGACAACTTATTTGAAACAGCCCATTCCATCCGTTTAGGAATACAAGGAAAGGAGGATGACAGGTGAGATCTCTTGTCTGCTTGAAACAGGTCCCGGACACGGAAACACAGATCAAGGTGAATCCTGATGGGACAGGAATCGTAACCGACGGGATCAAGTACATCATCAATCCGTACGATGAATTCAGCGTCGAAGAGGCCCTCCAGCAAAAGGAAAAGTTCAAGGAGGGCGAGGTCGTTATTCTCAGTGTGGGGCCCGACCGCGCCACTGAAGCGATTCGCACGGGTCTGGCCATGGGAGCGGATCGGGGGATTCACATCAATGACGATTCCCTCAACTCTGCCGATCCCTTTGCAGTAGCCCAGGCGCTTGCAGCCGCGGCGCGTGAAGGGGAATACGACTTGGTCTTCTGCGGTCAGCGGGCCATCGACGACGACTTCAGCGAGTCCGGGGCCATGTTGGCGGAATTCCTGGAACTGCCGCAGGTCACGCTAGTCACCAAGGTTGAGGTAGCCGAGGACAAGAAAAGCGCTGTGGTGGAAAGAGACATTGAGGGCGGTAAGGAGACTGTGGAAGTTCCCCTGCCTTGTGTGCTCACCACTCAGAAGGGCCTCAATGAACCCAGGTACGCTTCGCTGCCCGGGATAATGAAGGCAAAGAAGAAGCCGATCGACACAAAGGCCGCATCGGATCTGGGCTTGACACCTGATGCGAAATTGCAGTCAGGTGAATACAGCATGCCTCCTGAGAGGCAAGCCGGGAAGAAGTACGAAGACATGGAACCGGCCGACGCGGCCAAGCTGGTTGTCCAGGCTCTACGAAACGAGGCCAAGGTAATCTGATCGAATACCGGCCCATGAAACAAGTTTCGCTTATGGAGGAACATAGTCCATGGCAAAGGTTCTGATATACGGAGAAATCAAAGCGGGCAAACTCAAGAAAACCGCACTGGAACTGGCCAGCGAAGGGCGCAAGCTGGCCGATGAGATGGGAGGGGATCTCGCCGCGGTGCTGGTCGGTCCGCAGGCCGAGCAATTCGCCCCCGATCTCGCGGCTTACGGCGCGGACACCGTTTTGGTCATCGATGCGCCGGAACTGGAAAACTACAACACCGAGTATTATGCGCAGGCCTTGGCTCACGCGGCCAAAGAATCTCAGCCTGAGATATTCCTGGTCAGCCATTCCATCCAAGGCAAGGATCTGGCCCCGAGGACCGCGGCAAAGTTGGGCGTGGCCTCGATTTCAGACTGCCTATCCTTCAGGCTTGACGGCTCAACGCTGGTGGGCAAACGGCCCATGTACGCGGGTAAATGCTTCGCGGAATGGACCGGCGGCGCCGCTCCTCAGATGGCGACCGCACGTCCCAATGTGCTCGAAACCGCGGAGAACGCCAAAGAAGGCAAGGTTGAAAAGCTCTCCTTTTCGCCGGATACGAGCCGAGCCACCTACACCACCAAGGATCTGAATCTTGAAGCCGGCGGCAAGGTAGACCTCACCGAGGCCGAGATCATTGTGTCAGGCGGCCGTGGAATGGGTGGCGACGACTATGCGCTCATAGAGGAAACCGCTGCGATTTTCGGCCCCGCCGCCACAGTAGGGGCTTCCAGGGCCGCAGTGGATGCGGGCTGGCGACCTCATTCCGACCAGGTGGGCCAGACCGGAAAGACCGTCACACCCAACCTCTACGTTGCGTGCGGCATATCCGGAGCGATTCAGCATCTCGCGGGTATGGGTTCTTCAAAGGTCATCGTGGCCATCAACAAGGACACCGAGGCCCCCATCTTCACCAAAGCCGACTACGGCATAGTGGGCGACCTGTTCAAGGTCCTCCCCGAGTTCAACAAAGAACTCAAAGCCCTGCTGGCGGAATAACCTGCAACACTCCCGCCCGCGGGCCGCCCATCAAAGGCGCTTCGCGGGCGGACTTCCCATAGATCCAATTGATCCGGCCCACCGGCACGTGCCTTTCACAATCGCTCCAATGGCGTTATATGCGGCTAAATCTAATCATTCCCAATTGAAAAATGGCATTAGACTTCCATGTAGCTGAATCCGAAAAAGAAGCGCCAATGAAATATGGTGGAGCTTCTTTTGATGAAGCTATTCATGAAACCATATTTGTCAAAGCTGGTCTATCAGAAGGCAGATTCAGATTCTTTCGAAGAATGGAGGACTATTACGTTGATGCAGAATATGTTGGTGATGATGTAAAAGAACTACTTGCTGAAATAAATGAACTTGAAGGAATATTTGTCAGCGACAATGCTGTATTGAATCAATTAGGAAGAATCAAGCGAATGTGTCATAAGGCAATTGATAATCATATGAGTATTTGGGTTTACTGTGATTGAACTACCACATATTGGAATTCCGGGGACACCTTACTTAATTCCTGAAGCCGGTATCCCAAACCGGTTCTCATTGCAGGAGCGGTTGCTTCGGGCTTCTCATACCGCCGGAACCAACGGGACGTAGACGACCGATCTTCTTCCGGCAGGACGATTGTCGGGCTCGCGATGAGCTTCTGTGTAGTACATTGAATTGAAGCCGACGCAGCGGCAGGGACGAGCCCAGACCTGGGCGCAAGAACTCCGGCAATTAAGTATGGCGTCCCCGGATTTCGGTGGGCGCAAGAGATCCGGCAATTAAGTATGGTGTCCCCGGATTTGTGGTGTCCCCGGATTTGGAAGGCCTCATTTGGGCAGCACGATCAGTGTGCGAGATTGAGTTTTGCAACAGTTTCTGAAGCACCGGGCTACTTTCTAATGTCCCTACGGGACACCTCTTCATGCCCCGGCGGGGCATCTGATAATAGCCCGGTCATTTATGGCCGGGTAAATGAAACCACCATGATTTCCCTCCTTTAAGTCCCGGAGGGACGACTGACTCTCCCTTTTACACCACCCACGGTGTCACGTGTGGGTAAGAGTTAGCCCACTGGGAGAGGGCCAGGGTGAGGGCTCTTCCCACTCCCCTCCGTCCCCGGGCTCCGGCTCACATAGTTGATCCGGGTACCTGCGGCCCGTAAGAGATTTGCACGGGATTTGGCCGCGCGAGGACTAACCGGACGAACCCGAAACCTGATCCAGGGGAAAGAACTCCGGCAATTAAGTATGGTGTCCCCAGATTTCGTACGGCCGAAGCGGCCTACGAATGTACCAGTTTGAACGCCTGCTCCACATACGCTCGGAGCTCCGGTTCGGGGATCGCTCCCACCGCCCCAGCTGTGGCGTCATCGTGGTGGAATTGGCTGGAATACTCGTTGACGGCATCGAGGTCGGCCAATTGACCCTGAAGACCGCACAAAGGCGAGTCTGGGCTGGCGTCCTTAATCTCGCGGATCATCTGGCCGAACATCGTTCGTTCCTTGAAGTCGTTTGGAAATCGGAACCGCAAGTTACCTTCCAACAAGGGTCTGATACATTGGGCAATGGGCAGAGCGTCCCCACTCAATCCTTCTTCCAAATATGCGAGCAAGGTGAAGTAGTTCCTATGGTATTTGCTTCTCAAGTCTTTTTCCATTTCCCATTCCCGGAGATCACTCACGTCTTCGCTCCTGAATATTCTTAACTTCTGTCGTGAATCCGGATGAGCCCGCCTCCACAGTGAGCTCAGAAACAACGGATCATGGGAAAGGACGATTACCTGCTGAGCCCGCTCAACGACTCTGTTGATTTCTTGCAGGGTCCGCATTTTCCGATGACCATCGAGACTTGAGAGCGGATCATCGAAGACTATTGTTTTTTGGTCAACATCGGGGTCGTGTTCCAGACGGGAAAGAAAGAAAGCCAAGGCCAATGTGCTTTTGTCACCCGAACTCAAGGTGTTCTTGAAACACTGGATTCCCTTGTCCTTTGTGTCCACCAGAGGATAGCTTTGTTCGTTAATGCAGAGGGCATACTCAAACTTCGGGGTGCCACCTTTGTAGCTCGAACTTACTTTGTCTACCTTGAACCCTGCTGCAAACTTTTGCAGATACCGATTTGTTGCAGCTTCGTACTGTTCAAAGATCGCGTGGTAGTGCTGCAAAGCAGTTTTGGCCTCTTGCTTTTCCGCGTCCAGTTCCCTCTTCTTTTCAGACATCTCGCGATATTCGTCACACAACCTAATCATGTCCGCGCTGAACCTCAGTTTGGTGAGCCGCAGACGCGCAAGCTCTTGCTCGATTGCCGACGTGTCCGCGGATTCAATTTCCTGTTTCTTAATCCCTATGACCTCATTCGCCTTTTCCACATTTTCGCAGTATCCGCCCACGTGCTCTCGGAGTTCATCAAAGGCAGCCAACCCAGACAAGTATCTGTCATCATTATCAAATGAGTTTGCCGGATTCCCTTGTTTTGCCATCATCGTTTCGACAACTCCTTCAGCAAACGCATTCCATTTTTCCGCTATGAACTTCGAGGAGAGCTCGGGGTACTCGGCATCAACATGCTCATTCCAAAATGCCGACAGACTCTCGTTCTGCCTGATGATTTCATGGCAATCAGCAAGCTTTTCCTTGGAAAAGAGACTTCTGAACTCGCTCACAAATTCCAGTACCTCCTCTTCAAGATTCGAGTAGGCATCTGAGAAATAGGTGCCATAAGCCGCGACCAACTCGTTGGCTTCCAGTGTTTGTCCACAGAATGGGCAATTCCCATCTGTTTCAAAAACGGTCCCCTGTCGCAACCACACCAAACCGTTGTCACCTGACAGCTTGGAAAGATGCTCGTGTACCCGCTGCGCGGCCTTTTCCGCAAGGTGGCCGACATCTTTTGCCAACAGGGACGTGGCCTCCTCAACATCCATAGTGGGCAAATCCAAGCCCTCGATCAAAGATTTGTCAAGGATCTGGTCGGCCTTTTTCAGTTCATTCAGTGCCGCCTCTTTGGCTTGGATTTGGGTGTCGATATCATCGATTTGATTCAAGCTGAGGAATCCTCCCAGTTCCAACTTTCCCCCTGTTTTGCCTTCGATCTGTGCCGCTTTGCTCTTCAGCTTGTTCCCGTGTGACTTGATGTCGTTGTCCAATTTGAAGACGTTTTTTGCCGCCAGAACCCCGTCCGCCCCGACTACAAACTCGTACAGGTTAGATCTCTGATCCGGCCGCACCTCGCCACCGATGAACACATTTTCTTCGACGAAAGTCCCATCGTAGATTTCCAAGTCTGCTGAGTTAGTATTCCAAGTACCGTTTGTGAATGTGGCGCGGCCTGTGCCCGTGAGTAAAGTCACCTCCGGGGCCTCGTCACTGCCTAGTCGCTTCCGTTCGTCGATATGACGGGGGATCCCGGTGCTGAATGACCTCAAAATGGCAGACAGTGTACTTTTTCCCGTCCCGTTCTCCCCGAAGATTACCGTCAACTTCCCGTACTTGATCCGACCGGCGCACGCATAGCTTGAAAATCTTCCTACGTTCTTTATTCCGATGATCTTCTCAATCACGGCGAATCCCTCTCTTTCTTTTCAAAATGGACTCGTAGACGGCTGCATCGAGCCCCGTCGTCCCGAACAATTCCGACAGCCACTCCATCAGCCACAGTATTCTTGCCAGTACTCTCGCAGGTGCCCGTGTATCCCAGGTGAAGGGCTGTAGCCGGGGTAGAGCAATCTGAAACTTTCTTCAGCGGCTTCCAGCGATTCCCTGGGAAGGAGACCCTTGCGCACGGCCATGTACAGCATCGCGATTGCAGGACCGCGAGACTCGCCCTGATTGCAATGCACGAGCACCTTCGCGCCTGATCCGAGCTTGTCATCAACGAAGTCGAGCGCTTCCAGAATGATTTCCTTTGAAAAAAAGCGCGGGTTGTCAACATCCACCAGATTCAGAATGAGTCTGTTTCCGCGCCGTGCAATCAGATATTCAGGATGATCCTTGGCTGCGGCCTTACCCTTGTAACCTAGTGCCTGTCGGTGATAGGGCTCTTTGCAGGCTTGAACTACGGCCCATCCATCCTGATTCCCTACTGTCAATTCATAGTCGTTCTGGTCCCCAACAAACAGGTTTTCAAATACTTCTATCAAGTCTCAGCACCTCCTGTATCCCCGCTTTTTCTGCTCGATCTCCCCTCAGACGGCCAGGATACACCATAGAGGCTTTTCATGCAACCAATGTGGAGATTACTTAATAGGTATCCTATGCACCCCTACGTGAAATCGGGGCCTGCGCAGAATTCCTCAATTCCGACACCACAATTCCGGGGACACCTTACCTAATTCATGAAGCGGGGGGCCTTGACCGGTTCTCATCGCAGGAAAGGTTGTCTCGGGCGTGCCATCCCGCCTGACCGAACGGGAAGACCACAATATGTAGTATGTAGTTGAGAGATGTGCATACCCCCATTCCGGAATTCTCAGATCAACAGGCAATCCCTGTCCGGTGTCAGTTCAGAAGTTGCAGGTGACCGGTCGGTAGCGCACAGTGTCGAGGGTTTTGTCGCCGATCTGGATAGCCTCTGAGGGGCATTGGTGGATGCATCTGAAGCACGTATCACATTCTTGGCCGAACACTATTCCTGAGTCGGTCATCTCGATGTTTCCTCGTGGACATTGACGGACGCACTTAAGGCATTGAGTGCATTGCTCAGGCATTGAGTGGAATCTTCCGATGAAGATCCTGTAATGATCCGTGGCTTTGATTTCGATCCTTTTTATGATTCCTTCGTCAATAAGGGTATACCATTTCCTTCGAGGGAGAGGTATCGTGGAATCCCCCTGTACACCGTTGAGCAGACGTTCTATCTTCCGATCTATCTTCCTGCTGTGGATGAACTTAAAGGATCTTTCAAAGAACGATCCCTTCTTGGCAAAGATCAGCAATATGTCAGACCCCGGCATATAGAACTCATGGAACCCTTTTGGGATGAAGCACCGCTCTTCCGCCAGAGAAAGGATGGCTCGCGTTGCATTGCAGGAGTACATCCCTTTTGTTGAAAACACAATGATGGGTCTGTTTCGTCCGTCCAGTGTCCGGAGGCAATGGAAGACCAGACCCGGGGCGGCTCGAAAATATATGGGAAAGCCCAAAACAAGCGCATCAAAGTCATCATCGAGGTCTTCGACATTCTGTCCGGTCAGTCGCGTGGTCGAAACCTCGTGTCCTTCTTCTTCAAGGCTGTGCGCGATCTTTCGCGCAATGCACTCTGTGTTACCGGCCCCGGAATAGAAAACAACCAAATATTTCATTTCATACCCTCTCCCCATTTCTGATTTCTGAGCGTACTTCACCTAACGCCCCACGGTCAATCAAAATGCTCATGAGGAGTTTCCCCAAGAAATTGGAACTCTCGCTCGGGGTGTCGCTGACACCTCATACCAAGTTGCGTTCAAAGCATCACAGTGTACAGGTGAGGGATCGAGTCTCAAAATCCCCCCTAACCCCCCTTTTTCAAAGGGGGGGACCTGCACCAACCCCCTTTAGCAAAGGGGGGCAGGGGGGATTTCTCCCTTCCGGACTTGAGCCATA